>JANXEC010000030.1 GCA_025058915.1 Microcaldota archaeon
AGCAAGTATTATGGAGAGACGGAGAGGAATGTGAGCAAACTCTTTGAATATGCTAGGAAAAAATCCCCTGTGATACTGTTCTTCGATGAGATAGATCTGATTGCCAAGAGAAGAGATAAGTATGGAGCTGATGATCCTACAGCAAGAGTACTCACAGTGTTGCTGCAGGAGTTGGATGGAGTTAAAGACGAGAAACCTGTGATATTTGTTGCAGCAACGAATGTTCCTCATCTTCTGGATCCTGCACTGATGAGACCCGGAAGAGTTGATAAGATCATTTACATGAGACCTCCTAATGCAGAGGAGAGGAAAAAGATTCTGAAACACTATCTGAAGGACCTTCCGCATGAGAATATAGACTACGACAAAATATCCCAACTGATGGAGAGATACACTGGGGCAGATATAGCAAATCTGGTTCAGGAGGTAAAGAGAGAGATAGCTGCAAGGGCAGCTCAGGAGAACAAGATCCTGAAAATCACAAACCAAGATCTGCTGGAAGCAATGAAGAACATAAAACCCTCAGTGTCAATAGCAATGTTAGAGATGTATGAGAAATTCAAGCTAGAATTCGAAAGGAGAGGGAAGAGTGTTAGGGAGGAGACAGAGATACCTAACATCAATTACAGTGATGTAGTGGATATGGAGGAGCTTAAGGGTGAGATGAAACTATACATCGATCAATTCATGAAGAATCCAGAGATATTCGAGAAGTATGGACTGAAGCCTGCAAGAGGAATATTGTTGTTTGGACCTCCTGGAACAGGTAAGACTTTCTTCCTGAAGGCCACTGCAGGTGAGTTCAAATTACCGTTCATCTATATCTCTGGATCAGAGATACTCAAAGAAGGCTTTGAGAGAGGTGCGGCAAAGATCAAAGAGATCTTCAATCTGGCTAGAGAGAGAGCACCATCTATAGTAGTGATAGATGAGATAGAGACTATTGCTCCAGCGAGAACAGGTAGCAACCCTCTGGTTGGACAGTTGCTACAGGAGCTTGATGGATTGAGAGATAGGAAAGGTGTGTTCTTCATGGCAACCACAAACCTACCTCAGTACATAGATCCTGCTCTCCTCAGACCAGGTAGAATTGATAAGATAATATATGTAGATCTACCTAATCTAGACGTTAGGAGAGAGTTGCTCGATAGACATCTGGGCAAGTTCGTTGATAGAAATACAATTGATCAAATAGCACGTCTTACAGAGGGATTCTCGCATGCTGATATAGTAAATCTATGTGAAAATATCAAGAGGGAGATGGTCAAGGCAGAACTGACTGGTAAGAGTATAGATGAATCTTTAGTGTTCCGTATCGTTGAGAACTCAAAACCATCTGTATCGCCTAGTCTACTTCAGTACTATAGGAAATTCAAGGAGACATACGAGAGACTCTAAAATCTCTCAAATTCCACAGTGTCTACACCTATCTTTGCCAGCGTTTGAATTGAAGATTTGTATATATGCACAGGCTCATCTATCTTACCGAACACTATCAGAGTCTTGATATTAAGTATTTCCTTTAACAGATCTTTAAGATCTCTGTGGAATATCGAATCAGGAGTAAATCTCATAAATCTATCTCTGTGTTCATCTATTACATTCACTAACATCCTGTGGGGGTCTAGATATAATATATCATCTAAACACACAACATGGATCAAATCATAATCCTCGTCATTTACATAGGTGTACTGAGGAATTACTAGACTCTGAAAACTCAGAGAATCTATGAATCTATCTATCATGTTGTGATGCCATAGATAGTAATTCATGCTCAATCCGTGATGATAGTAGTTATTCTCCCTATCTATCAATCTATCCAGCACATTCAGATTACCTGGCAGGATAGTGTGATAGAACAGGGAGTTGTGTTTACCTATACTATCTATTTCTGGTGGTTCAAAATCTTCCATGTTTCTTATTCTCTCGATTGATCTATGGAATTCTATTAGATTCTTGTCCTTTATCTTCAATATCCCAAAACTCTCAAGTATAAAGTCATTGTAGTGGTTTAGTCTATACATTCTAACTCCCTGGTTGTTCAGATAATGTATTACTCTTATAGCCTCATCAAAGCTCAGAGACCTTAGATAAGTATTCAGTTTCTTCCTGTCAACTACTATCTCTGATATCAGATTTTTCAATTCTATGTATTTTTCATATCTATTGTAGTACTCATCATAATTCTCTGAGTCTTTCATAAATCTAGATATCACATAATCAATATCTCTTCTCTCTTTTCTATATTGCACGATTATGTCTTTGAGCTGTATCATGAATTTCTCATAACCCAATCTCTGTACTCCCTCGATGCATTCACTTTCATATATAATATTTCCGGTAATCTATAGTCATGTATTTCTTTCAGTCTTGAGATTGTTCTTCTTGGTCTGGCTGTTTTGATTATTAAAAGGTATTCTTGCTCATCACACATTTTACCCTCCCATACATATACAGAATTTATAACCTTATAAGAAACACATGCTGCATATCTATTCCTGACAAGATCCTCACATATCCTCTTGGGATCTTTGGTTGTTGTCATGACGATATACATAAAATAATTGATTGTGTAAAGATTTAAAAGTCTTAGATTATTTATTAACATATGAAAAAGTATATCTTTTTGCTCGGAGTTCTGCTATTATTAGCAGGGTGTATAGGATCAGATAATAACAGAAATTACACTGATGGTCAGAAGAACCTAACAGATCGGAACATAACAGAAGAGAGCTTTACCTATAACCACTCCACAGGTAAAAAAGATACAGAGACTATAAATAGAAATAACCGCTCTACAGGTAGAGAAAATATCGAAATTACAGATAGGGATTCAAATATCTATCAAAACACAACCATGAACTCTACCAGTCAGATTCAGATGGAAATGCCTAGATCAGGTGATAATAGAATAGGTATTTTTAGCGAGAATGTCTTCTGCAACATAACTTTTGAGGTGAGTATGGAGGATGGAGTGCCTGTAGAGTATACATATCTTCTCTACAAGTATGGTAAGTACTACAGAATAGATGTGGAGCAGAGGATTGATAATGAACTACTTACAGTTACATCGAAATACGAACCCGCAGATACAGAAGAAACTTATATTGTATCAACTAAGATCTCAGTTGGAAACCATAGTGAATGTCAAGTATTTAAAACTAGGGTGAACTCCAATCAACAGATAGATCAGAACTTCCAGCAGCAGATCGATCTTGTGCTGAACTACAGAACCAAACATGCCGAATGTAAGGAACTGAGTACATTTGATCGAATAATGTTCAGGAGAGATTGTTAGTGATGTAAATGTTAGGTTATCTATATAGACAGAGCGATACGAAGGTATTTATCTACCTGGAGAACAGGAAAGATATAGTCTTAGATAGACCAACTACACCAATACAGAATGGAGTGTATGTATATGATCCCAAAGAGAACAGGATAGTAGAACAGGTTAGTGTATCTATAGATGATTTTATAGCTAGAGTAGATTTCTCATATTGGCAACCTATGTTTAATATATCTAACGATATGAAGCAGCATATGCTGGAGTTCGCTAAGAAGATACTCAGGTACAAGTTAGAGAACAGGTTCTTGATCTTGAGGAGTCATAATGATGCTGATGGTTTTGGAGCAGCTGTTGGAATATCGAAAATATTTCCATATGCAATGAAAATAATATATCCCAATCCCAATTACCAGATCAAAGATGCTATATCAGATATATCTATTCTACTAAACAAATCAAATTCTGCACTGATACTAACTGATCTAGGAGGTAATGTTGAGAGTCTTCAGGCCCTAAATCTCCTAAAGGTTCATGGAATTGAATTTTTAGTTATAGATCACCATCCTTTCCAGAACCCGAACAGAGACAGGTTCTTGATATCATGGGAATATGATAATACTGGTAAATATACAGCTACCTATTTGACACATGAAATAGCAAGAATACTCGGCTATGATACAGATGAGTTTCTACACATAGGGTTAGTTGGTGACAAGAGTAGTCTTGTTGAACCTACAGAGGAACTGAAGATGAAATCAATTGTTCTGGATTTCTTAACCAGTTTCACTTCAGATTATAATTTCATCTATACTGTAATGTCGAATCCCCATCTGTACAGAGAGTATGAAATATCTGCTAGGGAAAAATACATGGAGATAGCTAATCTCATAGATAGACATTCGTATGTGCAGATAGGCAAGATAAAGGTATACTTCATAGATGCAGAGCCCATAATAAAGCGAATTGAGTTTCAAAGTACTGGAAAAATCGCATCATACATTCTGGAAAATGCTGGAGAGGATAGTGTAGTGGTCGTTCACAACAACAGCAGATACACAATCCGAATCGGGGAGGGTGCTTTTAGGCTAGGTATTGATACACACAAAATTATGAATTCAATATCAGATATGATCGCTGGGGGTGGGCATCTCAAGGCAGCCTCATTCAGATTTCACAGTACCAACAGAAAGATCATACAGCATAGGATATTGAATTCTATAAAGAAGGTGCTAGAGAATAGATGAGAGTAGTTTTGGATGCATCTGTTTTTGGCAATCCATACATATACACTAAATTTCACCAGGATAGAAAGAATGCTCTTTTGAAGATGCTATTGATGATGAAGGAGAGAGGTATCGATGTATATATAACCCCTAGTGTAAGGAAGGAGATAATGTCGATGTTGGATAATGAGAACGATATAGTTGAATTTGATAGATACTGGAAGATACAATCCCCTGATTTGAGTTATGGGATCAGTGCATTTGTAGTTTGGGAATATGTAGATGATGTGAGAAACAAAATAAACAGAGCTCTCAGAATTGCGGAGGAATATGTAAACAAGAACACCAGAGAGGAGAGTGTTAGAGAGATAAGAGAGAAATTCAGACAGGAGATCAGGCATAATCTTCTAGATTCAACAACAGATCTAGAAGTAGTATTGTTAAGTAAGCAGATAGATGCATTCATATTGTCCCTGGATTATGGATTGATAAAGTTTGCGGATAGACTGGGTTGTAAGAGATTGAATCCTGAGGTGATAGATCAGATATTTCAAGATGGATGATATAACTGTTGTTCTAATGACATTTCTTTCATTATTGCCAGGGATGCATCCTAATAACTATTGTTCTATGTTCAGTTCAAATCCAATGATAGCTTATATAATAGGGTTTGTAATGGTTGTGTCAGTATTATCTATTATCATATTTCATTCCTCTTCAGATTCTACACTAGGGCCTGTATTTGCTAGGATTTTTAGTAACAATTACAGTTTAGTATATTTATATATTGTATTTTTTACAATAGGCTCTATGTATGGGATAGTTTTGGGTGGGCTGTATGAAATCTCTTATTATTTAATAAATTACAGGATTTATGTTTATTTATTGACATTTTTATTAATATTGTATTATTTATCAAGAAAAAATTCAACTTTTCTCCTTGCTACTATGATCAGTGGATTTTGGGGGTTATTGGTTATACATGAGAAATACATGTTCCATATATTTGCGGGAATGTTTGGTGTTACTTATATTGTAAAAAATTTAATAGAAAACAATCAAAACTCAAATAAAAATAATAAAAACGAATATAAGTTAGAGAAAATCCAACCTGATGTGTTACTGTATACAATATTTGGTATTGTAGTAGGTTTTTTCTCCCTATTATTTCCAGGAATATCATCACCATCTATTTTTGGTAGTATATTCATTTCTACAACCAACCCATATCATTATATATCTTATTATTCGACTATGATGGGATTT
>JANXEC010000031.1 GCA_025058915.1 Microcaldota archaeon
TATTGTTTTCAGATAGTATAAGGTAGGTGTTAATAGGAGTGCTGAGGATAGGAAAATGATACTGAACTCCAATGGCAGATTTGGTAGTTTCAGAGAGTTTGATATATATAGAACATAGTTATTCACAAGGCTAAAATATAGTGCAATAAAGAAATGGATCAAAAAAATAGTAATCAGAATAGGATTCATAGAAGATCGCTTGTCTATTATTTTACTTTCGATATATTTTAAAATTATTATGTAGAGTTATAATCGATGCCTTGGTAGCTCAGACTGGCAGAGCGCACGCTTGGTAAGCGTGAGGTCGCGGGTTCAAATCCCGCCCAAGGCTCTTCTGTTCTCAAGAAACAAAAGTTTTAAAACCTCTGTTTGTTTTATTATTTTATGAAACTCGCTGGATATTCTGAATGGTACAGAAACTTAGAATCTTTAATAACCCAAATAAACCATACAGATAGGGAGAAGATTATAAAAGTTCTAAGCAACCTAGAGGATATTCATACTGATTTGGATTTCATAGATCCGAAGACACTTGTAGGTATAATCAGAGATATAAACGATGTTAGGAAATCTACTGTCTATTTGAGATTCTCTATGCTGATGAAATATCTCGACAGACAGATACAGGAACTTATAAAGATAGATCCTGTGGTCTTAGAGATAATAAGTACCTATTTAGATGTCTATGAAAAAACCAGAGAGAAACCTGCCCCAAATTACACTATAATAGTAGATGTACCAATAGATGCATTCGCCAGAGCAGTGAAAAATTACAGAAACAATTCATTAGATCTGTTTCTGTATATTCACAGAAAATTCCATGATCTAGATCCATACATTCTCACTAGAATTCTGTACTATACGATGAAATACACTGTAGATCTGAAGAATTTCTTTGACAACCTATACAACACACCTCCAAAATTACAGAAATATATGATAAGAAAGATTATATTATGGAAGGATGATCCAAGAACGTATTCTAGAAAAATAGAGATGCTAGATGATTTGTTCAGCCTGAACAACATAGATCCGAATAGGTTCTATGATGTTGTCCTGAAAGGAGAGATTGATTCTAGGGTAAGATCTTTCCTAGATGAAAAAGATAGATATTTAATAACACTCAAAAACACTCTCCAAAAACATTTCAATCAGGATCAAATACCAGAATCTCTATTAAATCTTCTAGAGGCAACAAAGAAATACGTATTAATCGATTCGTATAAATATCCAATAACTTACAAAATAGATATAGTTGAATTAGATAGAAAGCTAGAACTATTGAAAAGACATGGAAATCTAACTGTTAATATTTTAAGAGACAGAGAGTTTGTGTTTGACTCTACCAGAAGCTTTGAGACTAAACTGAGAAAAACCTTGAGATATTTTTAAATTCTCTATTTAGTACAATATATAAAAGTGATAATCTACTGGGATCTAGATGGAACTCTGAGAAAGAACGCAGAGCTCAGCTACAATGCTATCCTGAATACTATCACAAGATTCTTCCCAAATTTAAAGATATACACAGATGATCCTGATGAGTTGTATGTAAAGTGGAATATAGTTACTTTCCTATCTGCACAATCTGACAGAAACGTATTCAGAGAGTTCTTCATTGAGATAACCAGAGGGCAAGAGGTAGATGATACTGTATTAGATAGGGCTGCAGCATTTGCCAAGTCATATGTGCATTCTAAAATCGAGATGGAGCCTCCATTTGAACACACTGAAGCTGCTCTCAGTATTATAAGCCATCTGAGAAACGGAATAATATCTCATGCAAAGTCAGGTTCCACAGTAGGGTGGTTGAGAAGATACGGATTAGATAAGTATTTTGATATGAATCTTATATTCGATGGAGTGAAGAGGAAGGAAGATTACATGTTGGGCAAGTTTATATATGTAGGAGATTCGATTGTTGATCTATATTCATTTCTGATCTCTATCTCGAGAGGGAATGATGGAATAATCTACTTGATCCGACCGGAGAGATATGAACCTTATCTAAGTGAACTTATCCAGAGGTTCAGCAGAAATATAGATGTGAAAAGCAGGATTA
The DNA here is from genome assembly GCA_025058915.1 of Microcaldota archaeon. Lineage (GTDB taxonomy): Archaea > Micrarchaeota > Micrarchaeia > Anstonellales > J096 > JAADEL01. The sequence continues at coordinate 2,063 of JANXEC010000031.1, forward strand.
GATCTGTTAGGGACTCTTTGGATGCAGCACAGAGAATAGTAAGGGAGAATAATTTTTAAATAGTATCTCACTCTTAAAAAGATAAGGTGATGATATGGCTAGAAAAGAGTATGTAGTTGAGGAAGTTATAAAGATAATGAACAACATAGATAATGTTAGGAACATAGCTATTATTGCTCATGTTGATCATGGTAAGTCAACTCTGACAGATAGTCTGGTTGCAAGAGCAGGATTGATTAGCAAGGAATTAGCAGGTGAGCAAAGAATATTAGATTTTGAAGAACTGGAGCAGAAGAGAGGAATAACTATCAAAGCAGCAAACATCAGTCTAGGATTCAACTATAAAGGTAAAGACTATGTTATAAACCTGATCGATACTCCTGGACATGTTGATTTTGGAGGACATGTTACGAGAGCATTAAGAGCTGTAGATGGAGTAATACTGGTTGTTGATTCTGTGGAAGGGGTGATGCCTCAGACCGAGACAGTATTGAGACAGGCTCTCAAGGAGAGAGCAAGGCCAGTAGTATTCATTAACAAGGTCGATAGACTCATAAATGAGCTCAAACTGGATTCCAAACAGATGATGGAGAGGATAGGGAAGATTATAAATAATATCAACAAGATAATAGAGAGTGCTGCTCCTCCAGAATTCAAATCCTCATGGAAAGTCAGTGTAGAGGCAGGTACAGTGGCAATAGGTTCTGCATTCAACAAATGGGCTCTAAGCCTTCCATATCTAAAAGAGAGAGGTATATCTTTCCAGAAACTCTATGAATTGGTGCAGCAGGAGAAGAAGAAGGAGGCTATAGAACTAGCACCTTTAGATGAAGTTATATTAGGAATGGTGATACAACACCTACCCAATCCCAAGAGAGCGCAGGAATACAGAATAAAACATCTCTGGCATGGTGACTATGAGTCTGAAGTTGGTAAGAGCATGCTGAGTTGTAATCAGAACGGTCCTCTAGTAGGAGTGGTTATAGGAGTGGTTCATGATAAGAATGCAGGGGAGATATCTGTACTAAGATTATTCTCAGGGAAAGTTAACAAAGGCCAAGATGTATATATAATATCGAGAAATGAACTAACCAAGATCCAACAGGTTGCAATATACATGGGACCAGACAGAGTGAATGTGGATTCTGTTATTGCAGGTAATATCGCTGCTGTGATAGGATTGAAAGATGTGTTCATAGGAGAGACTGTGAGCTCACAGGTCATAGAACCTTTTGAACAGATCAAGCACTATTCAGAACCTGTAGTGACAAAGTCAATAGAACCCAAGAACAGCAAAGATCTTGCCAAACTCATAGAGGTGCTCAAACAGCTCTCTAGAGAGGATCCCACTCTGAAAGTAGAGATAAACCATGAAACAGGAGAATACCTGATCTCCGGAATGGGTGAGTTACATCTGGAGATAGTGGAACACAAGATCAAGAACGAACATGGAGTCGAGATAGTTGTTTCTCCTCCTATAGTAGTGTATCGAGAAACAATCAGGAATGATCTCAAAGAACCTATAGAGAGTAAGAGTCCTAACAAGCATAACAGATTCTACATAGTTGTGGAGAGATTGCCTGAGGAAGTTAAGAAATGGATCATAGAGCAGGGCTTCATGGGAGGGAAGATCAAAAATCCTGATTATGTAGTGAAGAAACTGGTTGAATTGGGTATGGACAGAGACGAGGCAAAGAATTTCTGGAGTATATATGACGGAAACATTTTCATAAATGCAACCAAGGGTATACAGTACCTCAATGAGGCACAGGAACTGATAATACAGGGATTCATTGAGGCTATGCAGAAAGGACCATTGGCTCAGGAGAAAGTTGTTGGAGTGAAAGTGAAGTTAGTGGATGCACTGCTACACGAAGATCATGTTCACAGAGGTCCTGCACAGATAATACCTGCAGTGAAGAGAGGGATATATGCCGCAATGATCAAGGCAGGAACCAATCTATTAGAACCAAAGCAGAAAGTGCTGTTCCAGGTACCACATGAGTACTCTGGAGCAATACTTAACATAGTGAATGGTAAGAGAGGACAATTGTTAGATATGCAGCAGGATGAAGAGACTACTAGTATTACATCGATCTTCCCTGTATCAGAGATGTTTGGGTTCAGTAACGAGGTAAGAGGTGCATCACAGGGTAGAGCATTGTGGTATCCTGAGTACTGGGGATTTGAGGAGATCCCTAGAGAGTTGCTAGATAGAACAGTAAGATCTATAAGAGAGAGAAAAGGATTGCCTCCAGAACCACCTACAGTGGATGTATTCTTGGAATAATCATGGATCCAAAAGAGTATGAGTTCCAGAAGACCATAAAGAGGATCAAACAACTCAAAGGATCTGGAACTCAACTGGTTAGTGTATACATCCCAGCAAACTATCCTATCGCTGAGATAGCAAACAGATTGAGATCTGAGATCAGTCAGGCAGAGAACATAAAATCCAAACAGACCAGAACAAAAGTCATAGGAGCTCTGGAGAGGATATTAAATGTTCTGAAAGGATTCAGACAGACTCCTCCGAATGGATTGATAATTTTCTCTGGTGATGTATCTGAAGATCCCTCTCGTGAGAATATAGTAACCATAACCCTAGAGCCCATCAAACAGCTGAATCAGAGTATATATAGATGTGATTCTACTTTCTATCTAGAACCTCTTGAGAATATGATACAACAGAGAGATAAATATGGAATACTAGTGATGGATGGTAGAGAGGCCACAGTGGCACTTCTGGATGGATCGAATTATTATATACTTGATGAAATAGAGAGTCATGCACATGCAAAGATCAGAAAAGGAGGACAATCTGCAAGGAGATTTGAGAGATTAATCGAAGAGCAGACAGAATACTACTACAAGAAAGTTGCTGAGTCGATTGATACTCATTTTCTGAACAGAGTGAAAGGTATAATAGTGGCAGGTCCAGGACCAACCAAAGAATATTTCATAGAGGCTAAACACTACAACTATCAACATAAAATACTTGGTGTTGTTGACACGGGATACACAGGGATAGAGGGAGTTAGAGAGGCTATAGAGAAGAGTAAAGATATAATACAGGAACAGGAGATGCTAATTGAGATCAGAGAGATAAATAGATTCATCAGAGAGATTGTGAATGGAGGCAAGGCCACCTATGGGATAGACCAGACGATAGATGCCATAAGGAGTAAGAGAGCAGAACTGGTATTAGTATCATCTAAATTAGATATCAAAGTTTACATAGATGAATCCGGACAGGCACATTTCACACCTGTAGAGAATTATAGGGAAGTATTAGATATTCAAGATTACCTGTACGAGATCTCGAACGATAACAACATACCGATCCTGATCATCTCAAGTAACTCTCACGAGGCAGATGTGTTCCTGAATACCTTTGCAGGTGTGGGTGCTATTCTGAGATACTGATTTTATTAAAACTGAATGGCGACACCAAAACCTTAGACAACTAGAAGAGATAGCAAACTATGGATAACCAGATATTTTTTATTCTCCTCCGCCTGCGTCTGCATCAGTATCTGAACTATCACTATCCACAACATCATGTATTTCATCAGATCCTGCATGATGATGATCGCTTCTACTGAAAATCGCATTTTTCATTCTCCTTGCCACCTCAGAAACAGTAATCCTACCATAGTTTTGAATCCTATCAAGATCACCATGTTTAC
>JANXEC010000032.1 GCA_025058915.1 Microcaldota archaeon
GGGATCAGAGAGTACTACACTCCAGAGCAACTTATAGGTAAGAAGATAGTGATAATAAAAAACCTAAGGCCTAGATCTATTGCAGGTCATGAGAGTCAAGGAATGTTGTTAGCAGCATTCAATTCTGATAGTAACTCTTTAGCTCTGATCACAGTGGATAGAGACGTACCAGAGGGTACAATAGTAACATGAAGACTCTAGATCTCCTACTCTTGATATTCCTCCTTCTCACCATAGCATCTATATATCTACTACACACATACAACCAATATTACTCTAAGAAGTATATCGAGTTAGAGAGGTACATTGCAACAATACAAACCTATCTGAGAGATACATACGGAAATGCAGACAGGATTGAACTGATAGGAGCAGACGAATACAATGGTAGTATGAAGGTAACATTTGCAATAATATATAATGATTCCACGTTCACTCCAGTCAGGTATCATGCAGATTTTATCTATCCCGATTACAAATTCGCAGAGATAGATCCCTATATCATAACTCACTCTGACTGCAGAAAAGAGTGTAGATTGATATATCCTGAAGAGGTTATATATAACTTGGGTCTCCTGAAGCCCGAACTTGGATCGAAGAGGATTCTAAGCAAGAGACTCTACATGATAAATAACATATGGTATATAGATCTAGAGACAGATACAAACAACATCTCTGCACAACTATCTATTTCAGGCGATCTTCTACAGTACTCAGAAAAGTAGAGTAGTCTTTTGTATTGTAACATTCACTTTTCTTCTCCAGTTTGCCCTGAATGAACAAAAATATAGTAGGTACAAACATCTCCCTCTCCTCATCATTCACTCTAGTTGTGGATATAACACCAAGTCTTCTCGATGCTATCTTGGAAGGATCTGAATATATGTCAAAACCAATCTTGTGTATCGCAGATATATTGAGATTATTATCAACAGTATCTGTGTTTATTGCTACTCTATGCACACCAAGACTATTCATGTTCTTCAGAATTGATATGAACTCTTCGTTCCTGTTGTTCGGGTACACAAATATTACCAGTCTATCCAGACTCTGTAACCTACCCATATCAAAACTCTCTGCTCGTTGGTTGTATAGATGTAGATTGTTTAGCTCATCGAGCATATTTTATTTTAAAAAAGTGATTTAAAAATATCTATTCCACATCTCATTAGCTAACCTCCCATCATACATAAATCTATCGATATTCACAGACCTTCTGCTCCTCTGATGTCTCTCCAGAAAACTCCATATCTTTTCTATAGTATACTCCTTGAGCTCTCCTGTTAACATCTCCCCTGATCTGTATTTTCTCTCTATCTCCAAGATCTTGGTATCATCATCTTCAAACATGTATTTCAGAAGTTGGAAGCTCACATCGATATCTGGATTCCCACCCATCTTCCTATGTAACTCTACGCTGGGCTGACCTCCTGAGAACGATCTGTAGATCTTCTTCCTCAATGTCTCCTCCGTTTCATCTAAGAAGATCACTGTCTCTGGTTTAGATGAGCTCATCTTAGATCCTGGACCTAATAGAGATGGAAAAAACTTATTGTGAATCGCAGAGACCTTCCTGAAACCTAGAGATTCGGCAAGATCTCTCTGAACTCTCCAGTAAGGATCCTGATCTATACCAGCAGGTATCAGAGGCACCTTAGTCTCAAACATTGTGGGGACTATCTGAAGAGCTATGTAGAAAACCAATCCTATGTTTGTCTCATTGTTAAAACCAAACACCGATCTAGCCAGAGAGAGGTTTATTTTCCTAGCAACCCTCATAGCACCCCTGTACATGTTTCTTATATATTCAGAATCTCTAAAGATGAACGTCCTATCAGGATCAAATCCTATGGCAGCGATGTCACGAATATTATCGATAGAATAACTATCTATCTCCTCCCAACTCATGTCTCTGTTGTAGACATATTTTTCATCATCACTTATCATGATATATACATTCGATCCATAACTCTCCTGGAACCATCTAGCTAGTATGAAGGGAGGTAGATGACCTATATGCATCTTGCCGCTAGGCCCTCTCCCTGTGTATATGAAGAACCCCTCCCTAAGTGCAGTGTCTAGATCTCTCTCTGAGAAAAAGAATTCCCTCCTGATCAGAGTGTGTGGGTTTTGGAACATCCTTGGATCCAAACGTCTAGTACCAAACTCCAGTATCAACCTGTCATAATCTATCTCTCCCTCTACTCTCCAAGGATCTACTATCATGCTTTTTTAATCTAACATTCCATTTATAAGTCTGGTGGAATTATGGAGATCAGAATTGTAGGTCCTGGTGGTACAAGAGATCTCCTGATGGATCAGCCTGAAGGTTTTGGCACAGGCGGCTTCTATGTATCAACAGAAACTGGATCATACTACGTAGACCCTGGACCTGGGGCATTGTATAAGATCAACAGATGGGGATGGGGCCTGAGAATAGATAGAATAGTGTGTTCCCATTTCCATCTTGATCATTATGGAGATCTTCTTGCGATGATAGAGTATTCAACTAGAATGAGTAGGAAGATAGATCTGATAACCACTGAGGATGTCTGGAACTATATCGATCCATATCACAAAGGATTCAGCAACTACATAGACTACAGATCTCTCAAGAACACATTTCCTATACAACATGGGATAGATGGTTTTGGTATATATATAGAGGAGGCTAATCTCCTCTATACATCAGACGGGGTTTTTCATTCTAAAATACCTAGATTCAGAGCAGAGACAATGATTGCAAATCTAACCATCAGAGAGAGAATTGAATCCATAGAACATATGTCAATAGCAGATCTGGAGAGATTTATAGATCTGATTAGACCAAAACACGTAATACTTTACCACTATTCTAAATACTTATTACCAGACATACACAGGATCGCGTATGAGTTGAGCGAAATACATGATGAAATACAATTCTATGTAGCCAAGGAGAGAGAAGTGTATGTACTATAGAATCGATAGGGACAGAACATATATCAGACTCGATAATACGAATGATATATGGTATCTATGGAACCTACTAGCAAGAGATGATATAGTTGAGGCGTATTCACTACGGTCTGTAGAGGGGATAGATGAGAAGAAACCAGTCAGAATAAAGCTCCAGATAGATAGAATAAAATACATGAAAGACCTGAAGACTCTCAGAGTGACAGGGAAGATACTAGATGGATCTCCCACAGAGTACATACAGATAGGTAGATACCATAGTTTTGACTTCGATCAGAATTCGGAATTGTACGTTTACAAGAGCTGGAGTGATTATGAGAGAGAATTACTGAACGAGGCAATGAGAATGTCTAAAGAATCAATGGGGATGTTGGTTTTAATAGATGAGAGAACTCTGAAGATATTCCAGATATATCCGATAGGTCTAGAGGTAATTATCGAGAAGGATCTACCATACAGTAAATACCAAGACAATAATAGAGACGAGATCTATCAACAGATAAAAAACATAATAAGAAACACTCCTGTAATAGTAGCTGGACCTGGGTTTGAGAAAGAGAGATTGGCAGAGTATCTATCGAAAGGAGGGGCAAAACTGTTGGGTGTCCTAGGAACAAGCTATGCAGAAGTATCTTCACTCAAAGAGATCTTCCCTCAGATTAGGGAGCTGATCCAGAGGAATCGACTGAATCTAGACCTACAGATCATAGAGACAATAAACATGTATATATCGAAATACACAGACATGGTAGTGTTTGGTGATGAGGTGAGGAATTATATAGAAGGGAGCTTGGAATTGATTGTTGTTATAGATGAAGCCCTAGAGGATCCTAAGGTTAGAGAGATTCTCAAGATATCTGAGAACTACGGGACTAAGATACATATAATGTCATCACAATCCCCTTACTCTGAGAACATATCGATGTTGAGAATCATAGGGATAAGGAGATATTAATGCCGCAGGGGGGATTTGAACCCCCGACCCCTCGGTCTTCAGCCGAGTGCTCTTCCGGGCTGAGCTACCGCGGCATTCGATTAATTCTTCCTACCAAGAGTTTTAAAGCTTAATGTGTGTATTATAACATGGATCCTGTTGGTATAGAGGTAGGTTATGAGCTAATACCTATCAGAGCCAGCTCTACAGATGATTTCATTGTGATGATAGTATCTCTGAAGAACCCTACTAAGACCAAGAAACTGATCTCTGTAGACATAATCTCAAACAACGATCAGATATCCCTAGACAACTACAGAGTGAAGAAGAAAGAGGAGTTCAGAGTGGGTTTCATGGGAGAGAACGATACCAAGGAGATACCAGTGAAGCTCTATCTCCAGAGACCTAGAGCAAAACCAGGAGTATATCCCATAAGCATTATCACATACCTACATGACAGAGATTACAACTCATACATAGAGAGGAATGAGATCAGAGTTGATGTGAGAGTGGTCTAGACCTTCGTGAACTTGAATCCATAAGATATTATTCCCTCTGGACTATCCTCCTGAATCCTCCTCACAACCTTATATACCTCCATACCTTGCTGTATCTCCTCGGGCTTCACATCAACAATCTGTGCTAGTATCTTAGGGCCCTCTCTTAGTCTAACTATCGCAAGCACATATGGAGCCTGATCTACAAATCCCTCAGGAGCAGAATGCACCACTGTCCAAGTCTCCACTTTTCCATATCCACTGAAGTCTCTGAATTCAACTATCTTACCTTTCCTCCTACACTTGGGACATATAGCTCTCTTGGGTAAGTATATGTTCCCACAGGTCTCGCATTTACTACCTATCAACCTGTATCTCTGCTCTCTGAGTCTCCATAATCCAGGTACACTGAGCATGCTCTATATGATATGAGAAAAAATAAAAACATATCTAGTGAATCTTCTACATTATATCATACTTCTATAACTCTATCAATCAGACATACCAGTCTCTTATTATACTCATAGATATCCTGAGCACTCAGTCTCTTCATATCGGATTTATTCTCCAACCTATAACTCTCACCTACAGCCTTACCGACCTCGCTGACGAATTCTAGTATGTCTCGATGGTTTCTCTTCAGAGGAACACCAACTCTTAGCAATTCCCTCGCCACTCCACCCAACCGATCTAAAACATCCTTCATCTTGATACCAACAGAATTATTTCTCATATCCCTCTCGATCTCTAGCTGTAGATTGAACAACTCTCTCCTATACTCCTTCAACGATTCTATCTCCTCTCTATTACACAAGACCCTGGTGTTCATTATTCAAATTAGATAAAATCTTTTAGAACTTTTCTAGAATTCTGCTGTCATGATATATACTCTATTAGACTCTACCCAACTATCCAAAAATCTCTCTATCAATCTGTTCAAACTCTCGTAGAACTCCTGTTTGCGTACAATACTTCCATCTGGAGCTACTATAAAAGTTCTGGAGCTGTTCATTATTAGTTCATCGATTATGATTCTAGATGCATCTATCGATGTAGTATTGTAGAGTGCTCTACCCCTATCCCCTAGTCTCTGATTATAGCCGATTATCAAATGCACGATCCTTTCGAATACCTGGTTGATCTGCTCTACAGATT
>JANXEC010000033.1 GCA_025058915.1 Microcaldota archaeon
ATTGAGATGCTATGGATAGATTGATGAGCAAAGAACTCTTGAGTCTAAAGCTTAGAGGCAGAGTAGAGAAAGGAATAGCTCTTGTGAGAGATGGAGAGATATCTTATGGATATGCTATGAATGTAGAGGATGAGAGTAGGACTATTTCTGTATCAATTCAGCAGTATAATCAAAGGGACTTTCCGAGAATGCCAGATGGGAAATATATACTAAGAGTTGATGGGATGGTTGTTGGATTGATTGTTTATAGAGAAGGTAGGCCTGATCTGTCTAGGATGCCTAGATACTTGTCACGGTTGGAATGGTTAGAAGATAGAGCAGATGTTCGTAGAGATCCTTAAGTCTCTTCAGTACAAATAGTTTAGTAGGATTGTTAGATATTCTATGCTTTGAGTAGTATGAATTGAATTCTTCTGCAAGTTTCAGAGACAACTCTGCTACTACAGAGGGATCTAAATACTTTATGGCTTTGTCCATAGATGCTCTATAGTGAAGATAGAACTTCATCAACTCCCTGTCATCATCATCTAGAGATTTAGGTTTCGGTTCTACAGATGCATTTCTCTCTATACTTAGCATTCTGACATATGTGTAGAGCAGATAGACTCCTGACCCTCCCTGGGTGTTCAGAGCTTTGTCCCAATCAAACACAACCTCTGTTTTTGGATTGTGTCTGAGTATGTAGAACTTGATTGCGGCTAGGGATAGTTCTTTATTATTCATCCTCTCATAACCTTCATTATATAGATCGTCAGCAGTATATCCCAGCCAATTCCCTTTTCTTCCAGAGAAATGGCCCTCCCTCAACCTAACTCTCTGGTAGGCAAGATGGTGATACTCCTTGTTTGGTAGCATGTTGTTCATGAGTTCTTTGATCTCTTGCTGATGCTGAGACTGTTCTATGCCGATTACATTTATTATGATATCTGAATTCAGATTGTAGATAGATCCATTCGTGTTGGAGATCTTCACTCCATCCTGTTCAACGAATTTCAATCCCGATAGAAACCCTGCTTTCCAGAGCTGAAATACTATATCCTTACCCAGATATGTAGCTGTTCCGTCACTTCTGATTATTACTTTCCTATTGAACTTCGTGACATACGTTCCCTTTAGATCTCCAGAGTCAACATATTCAACATATCCATTCCTCTTCAGTTCCTGGATTCCTTGATTGAATAGATCCAATTTGATGTTACTCTCGTACACTCTGATATCAGTCCCTATACCATAGAGTTGTGCTGTCTTGAGCTGATCTCCTAACACCCTATCAACAAACTCCCTAGCTATATTATTCTCTTCCATTTCCCTCAGAACTTCCCTTATTTCATGTTCATGCTCCTGGAACATCTGGTTAGCCTTTACGTAATCCATACCTATCGCATGATCAAATCTAGGGTGTTCTGAAGTTAGTCCAAATTTTCTAAAATACCAGAAACTCTGAGCAACCTGTAACCCCAGATCATCTATATAATCTATCCTGTATACCTGATTATACCTCTGTTTCAGTATCCTGTACATACTTTCTCCAATCAATGCATTTCTCAGATGACCTATATGCCATGGTTTGTTAGGGTTTACAGATGGATATTCTATAGACACCCTCTTGTTGAGTATCTCTAATTTCGCAGTACTCTCCAGTAGAACGTCCTCTTTGATTCTTATGTTTATATACCCATTGATCAGATCTAATCTCTCAACCCTAGGATCATTAGAAATAATATCTAGAATCTTCTGATCTTTGACTCTGTTTAGGTTTATACTATATTCATATCCTCTAAGTCTACTCACCTCTAGGGTTTCGATCATGACTAAAATTATTACAAGAACATTTAAAAACACATGATTGTATTTACATCTAATGATAGGGATTTTGGTAGTGGATTCTGATGATGATCTTGGTAAGAAGGCTAAGATCCAAGGACCTGTGGTTGGATTGGAGAATTGTAGATTGGCAGCCTATCAATTGCTTGAGGCCGATCCAGAGGATCCTGATGGGAATACGATATTGAAGGCTATCAAGGAATACGGAGACATAGAGGAGAAGAACAAGATCATAGCAGTGATTACTGGAGATAGTAGGTTAGGATACTATGCTTACAAGAGAATAAATGATAGTCTGGACATGCTAATAAACAAGTATAACATGGACAGTGTTGTTCTAGTTACTGACGGGGTTTCTGATGAGAGTGAAATAATACCTTTGTTGAGCTCAAGGAGAATCAGAGTATTGAGAGTAGTTAGATTGAGTATGAAACAGGCTAGCAGGATAGAGAATACATATACGTTTGTGATGAGCAAGCTGAAAGATCCCTATTATTCTAGGTTGATATTCGGCATACCTGGGTTGATTCTATTCATAATAGCTGGAATGATATTTCTTAACATACCTACATCACTTATATTGAGCACTATAGGATTTGTACTTCTTATGTATGGCTTCAACATTCCAGGAAGAATATATGAGATATTTAACATCACAGACTTCAGAACATACAATTATATCATCATGATAGGAGGAATAATAATAGGAATCGTCTCTGCCACTGTTGCTTATGATCTATACATAAACCTGATAAATAGAGGTGAAGAGAGAATATATAGTGTTTTCCGCGGAGTGGAGCTTCTAGTATATCCTATTATGATATTCAGTATAGCTATGTATATTCTACCTGCGGTGTTAGTAGATAACAACATAAAGAGAATAAACAATCTCAGGTCAGCAATATATGTGATATATATTTTATTTAATTTCATGTTAGTGATCAATTTTGTAACAGCATCGATGTTCTATATAACATTTGATCAAGTAATAGTTTATGGATTGCTCAGTTCTCTACTCACATCGTTGATATTAAATTATCTAAACAACCTCAAAATCACATACATATATATGCTAAATCCAGTAGGTAGTAGAATCGTGGATGTAGAATCCAAAGTGAACATAGGTGTTGTGAAGAGATTGGATGAGAGAGGTATTGTTGCTGAAACAGATTATAGGGAGGAGATATATGTTCCTTATGAAAATGTAATCAAAGCCTCTGATAGAGTACTGTTTGTTAGGTTATAGTTTAAAAAGGTTTCTATATATATAACACATGGAAAGCATTATCCCTAATTCTGGGTTTCATCAAGATATAGCAAAGAAGGTTAGAGAGTTAGGAGGAGATCCAGAGAGAATTGTAAGGAGTCTAAATCTGCATAGACATATGTATAAACACTGGATGAATCTTCCTATAGTAGCTACTCTAAGCTATGATGAAATAAAAGAGAATAGAGATATTATTCTTAGGATCCTAGATGCATTAGATCATAGTTCTAAAGTGAGAGATCTGAAGCAAATAATATCTCTGTACAAAGCACATACAGATAAGATGGAATTGATTGATAAATATCTAAAACTTGCTAAGGACGATCTAGATATACCAGTGATATCAACTCTCCTGAATTACAATCTAAATGTAAATGTATTGGGTGGAGCTAGAAAAATACATGATTTTAGAATGTTCTACGGAAAGATTAGGAAATATTTGTCAAAACAACATATAGAATATCTGCTATCATATGAGAATCTCGATTTCAATAAGATAGATAACGGATTGGGTAGTTCTACATTTCTAGAGATGTTGGGTAGATTAGAGATAAATGACAGAGTACATGCTCTTGTATCATTAGGGATGACAAGAGGAGCTCTGGATGTTCTCATGATCAGATTACAGGAGATTCTGAATAAACACCATATACCTGTAAAGACTGTATTAGCTACTCTACATTTCTTAGAGAGTGTAAAGGACTATGATAGGTTCAGCTCAGAATTAGCGGTTGAGCTGAATAACGTTAATCAGGAAATATCAAATAAATATCTCTCTGTGTTGTTCAGACACGAAAACATAACTCCTAGATATAATTACGAGAGATAACACTTTTTAAATTCTTTCTAGAATTATTTTATTGATGTCTCTCACATCTGTAGATGTTATAGTTAAATCAAAAGTCAATCTCATTGTTAAGGAGGAGAAATACACTAGAGCATTTCTCATCTATCTATCATCTCTAATAGTAACTCTCTCTATGCCACTCTATCCTCATCTACTGGCCCCTATCATATCTTTAGGCCCTGCCTATGTAGCTCTTTCGAATTTCAGGCTAGGAATTGTATTAGTTGCTCTCTTAGGTATTCTTGGAATGTATTATATAGGCACTACAATGGGAAACTACGGATTGCTATTGCTATCGATAATGATATTCTTACTCTGGGAGAATACGAATGCAGTATTCCTTACATTCATGTTGTTGTTCTTACCTCTCCTCCAACCTCCTTTCCATGTGTTTGATGGATTGATAGTTCTAGCATATCTCCTATCTGCATATACCATTGGATCTAGAGTGGCTATACTCCTAGCGCTCGTATCAGTGCTCATAATATTTACATTCATCACAATGCTAGATGTGAAGAGTACGTTCTTCATAAAGGATGATAAAATCTCTTATGTAACTTTCAATCCAGAACGATATGCAACCAAGCTAGGAGTGATTGAATTCTTCACAGAAGGATTGCCTGAAGTGATGAGAGCGATCAGAGATCCCTCTGGCCATTTGGAGTTTGGTAAGAACATGTATGGAATGATAGGAAACATAACCAAGGGACTGTTTGAGGACAAGCTATTCATATATCTCCTCCTATGGAGCATGATACTGTTTATTCCCACATATCTGACTGGAGTTATATATATCAAGAACTTCCCGAGCGAAGCACTGACGTCTTTACCGGTTCTATTGCTAATACCTGTCTATTCACTCTGGATATATCCCTCCTATGATCTTGCATTGCATCCAGGAGTGATTATATTCCCAATCTTTACTGTTGCTTTAGTATATGTTGCTAATAGAGCAGGTATAAGGTTTTCGAAAGAGAGAGAACTGAGGAAGATGAGCAGTGTCAAGGATATGCCTTTTGTTATTGAGCTCAGTGCTGCTGGAGTAGAGGGACTAGAGGATGTTGCTGGCTATGAAGATGTGAAAGAGGAACTGAAGAATGCAATTATAACTCCTCTCAAGAGCTCTGAACTGAAATATACATATAACATAAAACCTGCAAGAGGAATATTGTTGTTTGGACCTCCTGGAACAGGTAAGACTCTACTGGTGAATGCTCTGGCAAAGGAATT
>JANXEC010000034.1:0-3245 GCA_025058915.1 Microcaldota archaeon
GACTATTAGGTTTAGACCTCCTGTAATTCCTGTATCTTTCAGGAATGTTGAGGGAGAGAAAGGATGATATTTGATCTTACTCTGAAAGATGATAGAGGGGGAGAATTCAACCTATCCAGTCTAAATGGGAAGTGGTTTGTTATATATTTCTATCCCAAAGATGATACACCTGGATGTACCATAGAGGCAAAGGACTTCACATCGAAATACAGAGAGTTCAAAGACCTTGATACAGAGGTAATAGGTGTTAGCAGAGATAATTATGAGTCACATTCTAAGTTCAAAATCAAACACAACCTATCAATCATCCTACTGAGCGATCCTGAAGGTATATTACACAGTCGATTGAACGTTAGGAATAGATCTACATTTCTGTTTGACCCAAGTGGGAAGATAGTTCAGGAGTGGAGAGGGGTAAATCCATTAGGCCATGCTAGTGAGGTGCTTGAGGTAGTGAAAAGGCTTAAAAAAGATTCCACGAACAAAAAGTGAGGTGCTAGAATGGGAGCAATACCTAGGAAGTGGAAGAAGAAGAACAGAATGAGATGGAAATGGATAAAGAAGAGAAGGAAGAGAATGAAAAGAAAAATAAAGAGGAGAGTAGGAGAGTTGTAGTTAGTATGTAAGATATCCTATCATATCGTATTTTATCAATATACCTGGTAGTATTTCTCTTCTAGTTATGCTTGCTATTCCTCTATCACTTGGATATCCTAACCTTCTGTCTAATTCCTCATCATCACGTCTCTCAATTGCAAATGCAAACCAATCGTCTCTGATAGAACCATCTCGATTTTCTATAACTAAGCAACATCTCAACTCTCTCATAACGAATGTTAATTTCTTGTAGTAAAAGTTACTTTGATAGTTTGGAAAATCAGAGTAGTATTCATCTTTCTTACTAACCAAAACGTTTTCGAGCTCATATATTCCATCTACTCTCAAGTTTGCTAGGTCAGTTATCTCTGTGAATGCTATTGTTTTGAATTCTGATTGAAGCTGTTCTCTACTAAATACACCTGCATAGAAATCTATTCCTATCGTGAGATATCTTGCCAATGGAGTTTCCCCTATACGTTTACCTATGAGTCTATCTCTCTGTATACTCCTAGCAAACTCAGTGAGTACCTGTCCTGCAGGAGAATCCACTGGAACTGATGTTGTTGGGAATCCATCAGGATTCTTGAATCTCAAGAGAGGATATCTTTCATAAATGGGGATATGTAAATAACATATGTCTAGTCTCGTATTGGATTGGATGAATTGATCCTGAAGGATAGTCCATTTTCCATCAGTTTTATAGAATGCTATTACATTTCGGACCCTTGTGAACACAGATATGGGAGTTTCTACTCCATCTCTATGCTTGATTACTGCTCCTCTCTGTGCCAGCCATTTATAGTCGTTTGGACTGTCCCCTATCGAACCTACAGTGAGACTATGTACATTCTCACTCTTCAGATATGCTCGATCAACTGTACATAAACCTGTACTGAAATTAGGGGCTCCACAGGAGGAGAGAGACAATGACAGAGCAACAGCAGCTGTAATCATATAATGCCTCATAAGACCAGAGACTCTACTCCACCTATGGAATAGATTTCTTGGTTCTCTCTTATGAGATTCTGTTCTTGTCTCTGGAGTCTTTGGTTTGGTTGTTGTTTCTGTATGGAGATTGGAAAGTTGGGTTGTGTTCATATGATTATATCTTAAAGAAAAATTTTTAAAGATATATGATGGTAATATTATTATGGACATTTTGGAGCAGTCGACTAGAGGTGATGAAGATGGATTATGGTGTGATTGATCTTGAGATCAAATACAATGAACTCTTCTTCACCTCCAGGCTGACTGATGAGAATTCTGTGAATATGTTCAAACAGATAGTAGTAGATGTGATGAAAGAGATATATCATTCCAAGCTATCTTTCCTCAGCTATCCAGTGACGAAGGAAGATTACAGAAAGCTATTCGATGAGATAATCAACAACCTCAAAGACCTATTTGTTCAGAAACTGTCTCAGAAAATCCAAGAGCTAAAGGAAATGTTGACCAAAAACAACATCATCAATTTGGGCAAAACTAAATTCATGATAGAGGAAAGTATAAGAAAGAAGATAATATCTCTCATATCGAAGAAAAACCTCTATCTTAAGATCTTTGGATACATGATATTCCCATTCGTGGCTCAGAGACAGAACAATACTCTCAAGAACTAGCCATTATCAGAGACTCTCTCACTCTGTACATCTTCCCATCTATAACAGTCTTCCTTACTATGCTGTCTACTATCCTAACCTCTCTGAACCCTGCATTTTCCATCAGACCCATTAACTCTCTATCTATCTCATAGTGTATACCGTTCACTACAGAATTTGATACATTATAGAACAACACACCTCCGTTCAGTATTCTGTAGAACCTCTGGAACAGATCATATGACTCCTCTAGATATCTCTGCTTCACAGGCAACATGGATTCTCCAGTGACTTTCGATCTTATGAAAGAGGTCATCATTCTGCCTCTGATATCTCTCCAGTCTCTCCCTAGGGTTGTTAGAGCCAGTTCTATCCCATACACTTTAGTATAGTCGATATTGTTCAGATATGGAGGAGATGTTATAATAACATCAACATGTCTGCTGAAGCTAAATGCTGACCCTAACTCTATCTCTGGTATAGGTCCTTTTACTGTCTCACCCATCATTCTGATAAGATATTTTTTGAATAGATGTAGGATGTATGGTTTTTTACTCTTCCTTATCTTCAGCACCCCTCCATCTTTATATACATATGATGACTCCATAGCTGCTCTGATTAGAGCAATCAGATGTACTTCAGTTCTGTTCTCAACCCAATACCTGAGTTTCCTTAGAGCTCTGTAATTCATATCTGAGAATGCTCTATTCAATGGGAATAGTTCAAACCACACATCAACCTCACCATCTATTCTGTCCAAATCTAACTCTCTGACTTCCTCTATATCTCTCTGGCTGAAGTTCCAATCACTTACCTTTGCCTTCGTCAGTACATATGCAAATGGAGACACATCAACTCCATAGGATCTGAATCCTAATTCCTTAGCCCTAAGCAGAGTAGTTCCACTACCCATGAATGGATCTCCTATAGAACCCACGTCTATCTTCCTACTGGCCAATTCTAGACATCTATCCACCAATCTCCATGAGAAACCCTCTTTGTATGGATACCACCCATATACTGGTTTACCTATATTATCTCTATAGC
>JANXEC010000034.1:3255-4827 GCA_025058915.1 Microcaldota archaeon
AATATACTCATCAATATGAGTTCTTCCATAAGAATTTTAAATCTATAATACTATTAATTATCATGAAATACGAGATCAGGACTGTTGGATATAGCGATGTACTTGTAGCAACTCTATCTCCAAATGAATACATATATACAAAACCTGGTGGAGTGATATCAAGCAAAGGACCAGTGGATATATATGTAGAGACTGTATCCAAATCTCTTATAGATTCTATAGTATCTATGACAACAGGTCAGGGAGAGCTATTCAGGAGCAAAGTGGTTGCCAGAGAGGATGCAGAGGTGATCTTGGGTGGAGTGGTTGGAAAGATAAAATCCATAGACATAAACAATCAAACACTCTATGTAGCAGATTCTACATACTTGGCACATGCAGGTGATCTAGAGCTGAAATATGAATTAGCAATTGGAGGTAAAGGTGGGATATTCAAAGGATTATCGACTGCAGGATTTCTGATATCTACATTGGTTGGTAGAGGCACAGTATTCTTAGAGGCCTCTGGAGGTATAATAGAATATTCCTTATCGCAGAACGAGACTCTCTATGTAGATAATTGGAATTTCCTGGCTACAGATATAAATTGGAAAGAAGGGGTAGATGTGATTAGACTAACCAAGGGTATTAGTGCAAAACTGTTTGCAAGCGAAGGTATATTCCTATCATTCAGAGGACCTGGCAGAGTCTGGATAAAGACAAATCCTACAGTCGCGAGATACTTTACTTCTGAGTGAGCTCAGAGAGTATTTTCGATAAATTATCTAAAAATAATTGCTCTGAACTATTTGTCTCAACATGTCCTCCAAGCACCTGGGAATTAGAGAATCCCATTGATGTATCGCCTAGACTCTTTATTTCCTTCATAAGTCTGTCTTTTGATCGGTTGCTTAGAGGAGTCGGAAATCTTATGGAAAACCTAATTCTTTCTCCTTGTCTTTTTATTACCACTACAAGCATTTTGCCATCTGTTTCTTCGAATAGCTGATTTGCTGCATATCCTGGGTCAGAGTCATCTCTTACTAATCCAGTTATTATACCATGCTTCTTCTCTACAAGTTCAAAATTTGTATTATTCTTGAAAAGATTTCTCAAAGTTTCATATATCTCCTCTACCTTTTTCTTATCGGTCTCTGATATAGATAGATAATTTATTGCTTGAACATATTCATGTTTTGCTATCTTACCTCTGATCGTGTCTCCTTCCAAAGACACAGCAGCCAAATATCTAATAAGATTATGTGTCTCAGGAGAGTTTCTAAATCTTTCTGTAGATTCTAGTATTCTGTATAACAAAAATCCATTACTGACACAGCGATGTTTTATAACGAACATCTCAAATATAGTATCTTGAGGACTGGATAATTGTTCATAGTCTTTGGATTCATGGTGATCTATAATTAGTATTCCATTCGCAGGTTTGTTTGGATCTAACGTAGATCTCGCTATGTTAGTGTCAAGAACTATGGCCAAGTATTTTTGATCTGTCTCTAATTCTTTGACAGCTCTAAATTTAAACATTATATCAAGTATCTTTAGATTCATATCAGAATCTCTATCTATAAAGAGTTC
>JANXEC010000035.1 GCA_025058915.1 Microcaldota archaeon
AAGTATTGAGAGAGGCTCTAGATCTTAAGTTTTAGTTCCTTCTCATCATTTATACTCTCAAAGAGTATAGCTTTAGGTATTAATCTCTTCTTCCCTAGTGTTATATATGGCAATATACCTCTATCCAACCTCCTCTCAAGAGTATTCCTAGATATATTTATACCATTATCTCTATAGATTGCCAGTGCCTCTGCAACCTCCACATAGTTTGAATATATGTAAACCAAATCATCAACAACTCGCTTTGGTATGTATCTCTTTCTGTAGGCAACTATCACAGGGATTTTATCTTTCTCTATCCTGCCTATGAATGCTCTCATCGTGAGTTTAGGGTTCACTCTCTTTAACATGTTGTAGGCCTGTTCTAGAGTGTAGACCTCCTGCTCAAACTGTATTATTCTATCCAGAACAGATCTCTGTATGTATCTATATCCATCATCACCTAATACACTCTCTATTGACTTTCTGTCTACTCTGCTCCTAAATACATTATATTCCCAATTAACACCGTTCTGTTTCAGGTATTCATATGCTTGTTGTATTGTAAGCAATTCATCCCTAGATATAACATTCTTCTCCTCTTCATATTGCTCCACTAGTCTCTGTAGATCACCTAGTGCATCTACATAATTCCCACTAAACTTCATCAGGATCTCCTGAGCTTTGGTGTCGTTCAGACTGTAATTCTTTCTAAACATTGGTTTTCTACCCATAAGAATCACCTATAATTATATGCATATAAGTATTTAAAAAGTATTACTATTCTCTCACACTTCTGTACATGTTATAGATGTAGTATATGATTCCTCCTAATACTATGATTCCGATCAACAGCACAAACCAACTTATAGGATCTTCTGATCTCTTCTCTGGTTCTTCTCTTTCCCGTGTCTGAACATTAGGTTTTACCTTCTTGAACTCTGCATTTAGCTCCCTAACATTCTTATCTCTATCCATAGCAGATATGTAGATATTACCATCCTCATTTGGGATTCTATAGTAATATGTACTAGCTATTACCTTCTCTGGTTGCAGAGTCTGTGAGTTGTACTTGAATGTCACTGCATCTAATCCACTATGAAAAGGGTTTGAATCATATACTATGAAGGCTAACAAGACATTATTTGCATTCACATCTTCCAATCTAAGATCTTCAATTACTGGTGGTGTTACATCTATAACAAATTCCATCCTGTTACGGTTTTCATCCATAACTATCTCTCTGATCTTACCTGAACAGTTCAGGATCCCTCTGATTGAGCTATCAAACATCTGTATCTCTGTAGGACCATACACATCAAATACTTCATTGTTTATAATAGCATTACACTTTATAGGTCTCCTGGCATCATCCAGAGAGGATATATAGTAGCTAATCTTTGAGAAATGTATGTCTAGATCAGAATCCTTTTTGAGTGTATAGTTGAAATTTCTAACGAGATTTCTGTAAACTGCAATACCCCAGAACTCTTTTGGTACATATCTATCAAATCTAGATACATTATTGATCTCATAATCTCCATACAATATCAATCTATCCAACACAATCGAGTTATTGTCGATGAAGAAATTCATCCTGACTCTATATGCATCAACAACTATCAAATAATTTGGAAAATAATTCTCTAGATCTATCTGCCTTGCATTCTTGTATATTGTTCTGTTGTACAACCTAACCTCAACAGCCACATAGCAATCTAGGCCAGCTTTGTAATTTTGATTGTTAAAGATCCTAAACCCTGCCTTCCCTCCGATGTCGGATCGATTCATGATAGTTAGATACCTCTCCGGTGAGACAGATCCATCTAATAAAAAAGTTACATATACTTCTGCATCAGGAACAACATTTCCATCTCTGTCCAGTAATTGTATCGTGATAGGTACATCAAACCTTGGTGTGCATCTATTCTCTCCTGCTCCAAAGATATAGATGGATATGAGCAGGAAGTATATAAATACGTTCATAGTTTATTTTACATGTTATGTATTTTAAAGGTTATATATCTTTGTTAGCTGATTGAACTCTTTCAATCCTATACCTCTCCTAGTGGATCTGAACTCTTGTATCTTGACTCTAGCTATGTTGTTCTGAATTATAACCAGTAATTCGTCTGAGAAATTACATGCATCTGCTATCTCTCCTGCCCTCTTCGATGATCTAGACACAAAAACTCCTTTACCGCCTCTATTAGTCACTCTTAGTTCATCAACTACCTTGATATATCCGTTTCTGAAACCTACTACAAACCTCTCAGATGTAATCACCCTGAGAGGGGTACCTCTGATCCCTCTAACTCCTCCAGCACCTCTACCTGCCTCCCTTAGATCATCCAGCCTAAATCTTATTGCCTTGCCCTCTCTAGATACTATTGTTACATAATCGCTAGAGGCATAATTAACATCAACAATTCTCTCTGATTTTGATATTATTCTAGTAGAATTCCTACCCATCCTAAGATGTGTTCTCTTTATTCCACCTCTCTCAGTCAGTATCAATATATCCCCTTCTCTATACGGTAGGATCTTCACTATATCACCATCCATACCATACTTCTGCAAAGTCTCAAAATCATCCTCTCTCCCTCTCATATCTAGATCTTTGACATTTAACCTGTATACCATACCATCTCTTGTAAATATTGCTATCTGTGAGTTGTCATTCGTTATCAGGGCTCCCAAAATGCCCTCTCCATATTTCAATCCTGATCTTCTGCCTCTACTCATTATCTGGATCTCAGGTACCTTCTTTAGACCATACTGAGAATAAACAATACCTACTCTGTAGTCATATCCCTCTATAGATCTCCCCATCTCTATCTGTGTTTTTCTTCCCTTTCCGTACTTCCTCTTTATCTCCTCTAGCTCTTGTATGAGAGTAGGTATAGGATTATTAATTATATTCTCTTGCTCACCTATCTTAGTTTCCAGCTCTTGTTTCTCTCTGATCAGAGCATCTAAGTTCTCCTTCTTGAGATACTTAAGGTTCATGTTCATTATGTGTTCTATTCTCTCTTTACTCAATCCCAATTCCTCTAGTTTCCTCTCAGGACTCTCTTCCTCTCTAAGTATTCTTACAACACTATCTATGTTCTGTATTGCATATATATAACTCTCCACTCTCTCTAGAGATTTCATGTATCTGCTTCTAAAATATTCAGCCCGTTTCACAATAATACTCTTCCTGAAATCAATGAATCTTCTAAGTATATCTACTATTCCAAGTGTCACAGGTTTGCCACCATCTAACACAACCATCTTGACATTATATATTCTTCTCAGAGATGTTTGGTTCAGGAGAGTGTTTATTATAGACTGAGGATTGTAATTCCTGTCTACAGTTATCTCTATCTCTATATCCTTAGAGCTCCTATCTATGATATTCCTTATTCCCTTCACCTTGCCGGATTCTTTCACTTCGTAGAGATCCTGTAGTATCTTGGTTTTGGGAATTCCATACGGTATTTCAGTAATGTATATTTTGTTATCTTCAATTCTGTATCTAGACACTAGCTCGATTTTGCCAGTTCCACTGATCATATAATCCCTATCCATACTATATATCACACCTCCTGTAGGGAAGTCTGGTCCCTGTATGTATTCCAGAGGATCCAGTCCCTTCACTAGAGCTATCGTTGCATCAATTATCTCGGAGAGATTGTGAGGTGGGATCTCTGTGGTTAGACCTACTGCAATTCCAGAGGATCCATTTACCAATACGTTCGGAAATCTAGACGGTAGAACTCTCGGTTCTTTGAGAGAGTTATCAAAATTATCTACGAATTCAACTGTACCATACTCTATATCTCTGAACAGTTCCTCAGCGATAGATGATAATCTTGCCTCTGTATATCTCATTGCAGCAGGAGGATCATTGTCTACACTCCCAAAATTTCCCTGACCATCTATAAGAGGATAGTTCATCGAGAAACTCTGGGCCATTCTGACCAATGCATCGTATATAGCCATATCTCCATGTGGATGATACTTACCTAGCGTTTCTCCCACGATTCTAGCAGATTTCTTGTGGGGTCGATTGTGTAGCAATCCAAGTTCGTACATAGAATACAATATTCTCCGCTGTACTGGTTTTAATCCATCCCTAACGTCTGGAATAGCCCTAGAGGTTATGACACTGACTGCATAGCTCAAATAACTATCCCTTAAATTCTTCTCAAAACTCTCATTGATTATTTTCATAGTCATCACACATCAATATCTCTGATAGTATCAAAGTTGTTTACAATAAAAGTCTTTCTCCTTGTAACCTCTTCCCCTAGGAGCCACTCTATCAGATCTGCTGCTTCCTTAGCATCCTGTATGTTTATTTGTTTGAGTGTTCTGGTCTCTGGATTCATAGTAGTTTCCCAGAGCTGTTCTGGATTCATTTCCCCAAGACCTTTGTATCTCTGCACCTCAACATCTCTCCCTAATTCTCTAACTATCTCCTCTTTCTCCTGATCTGTGTAGGCGTATACTATCTTGTTCCCATGGCTTATCCTATATAGAGGAGGTACTGCTACATACAATCTACCTGCTCTGATCACATCCAAAGCATATCTATAGAAAAGAGCCAACAGTAATGTTCTTATATGATTACCATCAACATCAGCATCTGTCATGAGTATTATTTTACCATATCTCATCTTCGATATATCAACTTTACCACCAACTATACCTATAGCAGCGAATATATCTTTTATCTCTCTGTTTCTGCTTATGCTATCTATATTAGATTTCTCTATGTTCAGTATCTTACCTCTAAGACTTAGTATAGCTTGGTAGTTTCTGTCTCTTGCCA
>JANXEC010000036.1 GCA_025058915.1 Microcaldota archaeon
TTCCTGCCAGAGGATGATTATGGTCAACAAGAACTCTTCCCGATCCAATTGATATCACTCTCCCATACAATCCTTCAACCACAACATTAACTCCAGGATAGAGACGAGACGCTTCGTCACCAAAAGCAGATATAACATAAGTCTTCACAAGTTCCCTCTTCCTATTTCCAAAACTCTCCTCAGGCAGCAGCTCAGTTTCGATCATCGATGCTCCTGTTGATGTATGTATATCTGTGAGTTTTCTGAACATAAGATTAGATCCTATCTCGTATTCTCCCTGAGTGCTGTATACAACACGATTGTTTTCATCCTTGAGTTCTATTCTGTACTTATACAGCATGCTTTAAATATGTTCGGATCGTTTTAAAAAACCATATGAATAGGATGATTGTAATAGTAATCGTGATAGCAGGAATACTGGTAGTATCCGAAATACTCTACTGGTTAGCTGTATCCCCATCCACATCATCACCATCTGACTCTCCTCAGATCATAAATGGAGAGCTCAGATTCTATTTTCAGAGCTACGGAAATAGAGTGAGAATACTTGATATCAGTAACATATCTATTATAAGAGATGTAGTAAAGAATTACTACTCTGACGATATAGGTGTTGTGGCTGTGATTGATAGAGACCAGATCGACAGACTGATAGAGCTATCACTAAAACACAATTTCAAAGTATACATATTGTCTATAATGATGAATCCTACCTATAACGTCACTCAGGAGATATTTCTTCCATATCAGAATCTCAGTACGGATGATTTCATTCTGCTCAGAGGGGAGTTTGTATACTATGGAAACAGACTGTTCCCTAGACAGAACATCCCTATGAGCGACTCTATAGTTCAGATCAGTGATGTTGGAGAGAAGGAATTGTATTTGGATTCTATCCTCAGTACAGAGACTAAGGCTGTGTTCAGTTTCGAAAACAGAACCAAGGCATCCAGGTATAATAATAGTTACATCAGTAACACATGCTACCTGAACAGAACTGTTGATTATAAGAAGGATTATGTGGAGAGAGTCTTCATAGATAGAATAGTAGTGAAACCAGATTTCAATGATACCTCAACACTATATACCGACTATCCAATAAAATATTGTGAAGATAGTTATGTGGTAGGGGATAATGTAGAGGGAGCAGATAGGTATGAACAGGTGTATAGAGGAATTATAAGGAATGACAGGGGAATGAGATTCTTGGTAGATCTCAAGAATGTATCTCTCACTTATAGATTCCCTGTTAGATACACTCTGAGCGGTAATATATATTTGGATTATGAGCTCGAGTAGACCTCTGTATAGGCTTGAGTTTATATATCTGATAAGAGAACTCAAGACTCTAGAGGGACAAATCCTAGATAATGCATACAGATACGGAGATGTATACAGGATGAAATTCAGAACAACCTCAGTGAACTTTCAGATTCCATACAGAATAAATCTAGCATACATACACTATCCATCCCAGTCTCCAGATAGGATTGTACAGAAACTCAAGAGTCTATCTGGCAGCAAACTCTCCAAGATAGACTTAGTCGATATGGACAGGATGATCAGAATGGAGTTTGATTCGTTTGTGATGTATCTAGAATTCTTCGGTAAGGGAAATATCATAATAGACACTGGTGATGATAGAATTTACACTAACTATCCAAATCCTGGAAAGACCAAACCATTGGATAGTGACTGGAATGTTGATAGTAAAGAGAGATATATAGGGACTGTATTTGGAAAGATATATGTTGAATATCTCAAGGATTTAGTATCTGGTAATCCTCTAGAGGATCTGAAGAGAATAGAGAATGAACTGAAACCCTATTGGAATGGAGTGGATTTTAGGGTGCTTCCTGCACCCGGATATGTTGAGCAGGAGCAACTCAGCCCTCTCATAGAGAAGTTCTATGAGTTGAAAATAGAGGTAATATCTGATAGATACAGAAGGCTGCTGGCGAGCAGAGAGAAATTGCTGAATGATATAGAATATACTGAGAGGAAGATTCAGGAGTACACAGAGATGGGTGATAACATAATGAAGAATTATGAGCTCGTGGAGAGAGAGATAGAGAGAAATAGGGGCAAAGGGAAGATCTATTTAGATCTATAGAACTCCTGCCTTGTTCTGACTCTATCCCCATCCCCAGGGTAATCTATCTTGAGCCTTATCACGAATAGCCTTATAACAACCTGGAACACTATAGATGTCCTTATGACGTTCTTCCCTCTCTCTAACTGCTGGTCTGAAGCCTTGGAGAATAGGGAAAGAAGATGCTTAGCATATCCAATTATGTTCTTAGGATCTTCACTCTCATCCTCGCTGAACAGATTCATGAGCTCTCTGAGTCTCAGCATCTCTGATCTAACATTATCGTATTTCTTCATCTCCAAGTTCTTCAGGATTGAATAACACATCTCTATCATCTGACCGAATTCCGATAGGGACACACTCCTTACCATGTCTTCATCAGATGAAGTATATTTTATAGGCACGTCTGGATAGAGATCAGGATATTCTCCCAGTAACCTTCTGAATTGTTCGTTTATCACAGATAGGGACTTCTCCTCTAGATTATACATCTTAACCCTGAACTCGCTAAGACTCTTCATTACCTCTTCGTATCCAATAGGCCATGAATTCACCTTTATGAGTCTCTCTATATCTAAGATAGTTTTATCTAATAATTCTCTGTTTATATCAGGAAAACTCTGCATTCTCTTAAGATCATCGAGTAGTTTCTTGAGTTCACTGACTATTGCAACATGGTATGATCTATCTCTTATCCCATTTCTTATCAACCTGAGCACAAACCCTATCCTATCATCAACATCATATATTATACCGAGCCTCGAGAGAGATTCTCTAACCTCTATAGTTGAGAAACCTCTAACAGTATCTACTTTTATATCTAGTTTCAGACTATCTCTCTTGATTATCTCCTCTTGTTGTCTCTCTTTGAAGCTTTGAGGCATCTATAATAAATAGCTAAATAGTTTTTAAATAATATGTCTTCATCACTATAGCACTCCTCTCAAGATCAGGTGTCTCAGAGATTACATTCATTTTAATTCCTATCTCCTTTGCTACCTTTAGGAAAGATCTATAGTCTGGTTCTCCCCTATCTCCTACATTCAGATGGTTTTTCTCCCCTGCATCTGTATAGTTTATCTCTGAGAAATGAACATGATATATCAATCCATCAACTAGCCTAAAGAACCTATGGTATTCATCTTCAGATCTGAAATCAAACTCCCCTGTAGCATGTATGTGGGCTATGTCAAACACAGGCATTATATCAACATCATGATACAATCTTATCAATTCATCTACACTTCCAAAACCTCTCTTCTTCCCTCTACTCTCAGGAGCTATCTTGGTTTTTATTCTATTCTGTTCTCTCCATTCATTCAACTCTCTGTACAGATCTCTCACGATTCTGTAATTCTCCTCCTGTCCCAGCAGAGGAACATAATAACCTGTATGAATACATGTTAAATATCCTCCAGCAATATCAGTAATTCTGAGAGATTTGGTTATGTGTTGTTTTGATCTCTCTAAGATATTTTTGTCTCTAGATAGTAGGTTGATGTAATAAGGAGCATGCGAAGATATTATCACATCTAGTCTGTTCGACATCTCTCTGATAGATTCTGCAGTAGTTTCATTCATCTTAACTCCACGAACAAACTCTAGTTCTAGACTATCTAGACCGACTCTTTTTATGTATTCGATTGCATCGATAGAACTGCATCTCTTGCAACCCACTGGTATTCCAGCTGTTCCAAACTTGATCATGTTTATTAAAAAGAATACTAGCTAAAAAAGATTATGATCAACTTGCTTGTTATGATCCTAATATATATGATAGTACTCCAACTCATAGCGGCTAGTATTATTTATTACACCTACATACCAACTAGAATGATTGCTATCGATGTAGCAATAGCCAGAGATGCCTATATGATGGAGGTGGATCTAGACAGATACAAGGTGAGATCACAGATAGCAAAGCAAGTATTTACTCACTGATGTCTCTAGAAATGTTAGAACAAATCAGATAACTGTCTAATAATTCAGTTCAAACATCCTGAGAACAAGTTCTATGCAAATATAATTACAACTTAAGGTAAGTTTAGGCTACTAAAATTCCTATACATGTTCACTCAAGATTACTAGAATGCAGCTTCTAATTATATACGGCTATACATATTACATCCTTAGCTATAGATTTACAAATCACGTATTATCTCAGGCGATCCACTAGGTTTGATTCTGCGCAAATAAGTATAATTTTTGTGTTTTTTACGATATCTCTATTTACTATATTCTCTCAACACTCTCTCTCTTTCTTCCCAGTACTTAGGAATAACCTGTGATAATCCATCGAAGTATTCTGGTATTCTGTTATTCAGACCATATATCTCTGTCATTCGATTCATAACTGTCTTCACATCTGGATCATTGAATAGTTCTTCAGGGGAATATTCAGCATGGTTTATTACAATTCTTGCCTTCTTGTTACTATGAGGATACAAGATACGATCACGCATCATTAAGTTGAACAGATCAGGGGAGAAAGGATCTATGAGTAACATTGGATTAGGATCGACTTTCCCAAGATAGATTCTTGATGTAGGGAAAAGTATGTTCAGTGAATGGAGACAGAAGCAATCCCGCTTTCTGTTCAGATCAATACCATATAGTGAAAGAAGAAATACAACATCCTTTCTAGCAAGATAATCGTC
>JANXEC010000037.1 GCA_025058915.1 Microcaldota archaeon
GAGTGAATTACAGTGTTGGATCCTCTAGTGTTGTGAGTGTGTATGGACCATACATAGCTTATGTTGATCTGTTACCTCCAACGATTCAGGTAATATGGCCTCTGGACGGAGAGACCTATACTGAAGGTTATCGTAACATAGTTATAAGAGCAGAGGATAATATGGTAGATAGTATAACATGTACGTACAACATTACAGGTCCAAACCGTTATGATAACACAATTCAAATTCAGAATGGAACTACATACACGGCTCAAATTTTCTTATCAGAAGGCAGCTATGCTATGGAATTACTCTGTAGTGATCAAGAGAACGATGTTGAGATGATAATTAGATTCAACATAAGAGACAGCAGAAATGATCGGTCTCAGCCTATATCAGATGATACCAACCAGTCACAATCAAACCAAACATCTTCAGATCAACAGAACAACTTAAACAATAATCAGAGGTCTGAGAATTCCAATCAGAATCAATCAGATCAAACAACAGTATCAAGAGATATTAATAAAACAACTCTATCGAGAGATATTAAACATGATATCTCTTCATCGTTGGTAGATAGCTCACGAGACGCCAACTCAGATGAGAGAAAGGAAATAATCCTAGTTCCAGATCCAACGATTTCATCAGAAGACTTAACATCTAATACAGAAAACTATCTACCTCAGGAGGAAATCATCGAATCACCTACTTCAAAAGCTCAACAGGACCAAGGAATTAGAGGAATTGTGAATACTATTCTTTACAACCCTGGTGTTTGGATTTGGAGTACATTTGGATTTATAGTGTTGCTAATATTTGGATTGTTGAGGGTTGTAAGAATCCATGCACTGAGAAATTCAGATGGAGGATACAGACTACTAGCAAGCAACTTACTAGGAAAGCCTGTAAGGGGCCTAAAGCTAAGAATAGAGGATAGAACCTATACTACAGATGAGAGTGGAGGTTGCATTATAGAACTACCTGATATTAGGAATCTTAAAGTAGAGGGATTCTGGATAGTGATAAGAGAGGATTATTGATAGTACAAGATATAGATAACATTTTAAATAGTTTAGAGAATAATAGGAAAAGGGCCTGTAGCTCAGTTTGGATAGAGCGACGGCCTTCTAAGCCGTAGGTCGTGGGTTCAAATCCCACCAGGCCCGCTAGATCCTGTCCAGAACCCTCTTGACGTTTTCACTAGCATACACCTTTATTGTGTTACCTTCTGTCTCTATATAGCATCCTGCTCTCTTTGCTATGAGGAGTGCTGCTTCATAATCCCATGGCTTCAGATCTATACCTATGAATGCCGATAACATACCTGATGCAACATAACATATCTCCAGACCAGCACTACCCAATCTTCGAATCTCTCTCACATGGAATTTGTATTTTGATGTATTATCCAAGAATCTCTGAATGCTCTCTCTAGAACTGCCATGACATATTCCTATGAACATTCTGCTTGGATCGCTCTGATCTGAAGGTTTTATCTCCTTGTCATTCATCATAGCAGGGGTATTTACTGTAGCATAGAACATCTCATCCAGTATGGGATTATATACAACACCGACTATAGTATTATCTGTATGTTTAAGAGCTATTGAGATGTTCAGGTATGGAATGTGGTGTTTGAAATTGGTTGTTCCATCAAGAGGATCAACTATCCATCTGTACTCTGATCCTTCTATTCCTCCAGACTCCTCAGCCAATATGGAATGGTCTCTGTATCTCTTTCTGATCCTCTGTATAATATATTCCTCTGACTTCGCATCTGCCTCTGTTACAATATCTCCAAATCCTTTGATTGACTCAGACACTTCGCTCTTGAAATATTTTCTGATTATCTTTCCGGCTCCCCTAGCTACACTCTTTGCAAACTCCAGATAATCTCCGTACATACTTCTATCTTTGCATTTTCTTTTAAATTTATCTACGATATTAAGAGTATGGATGATATACAGAGTAGAAAGAGAGAACATGTGCTGAATTCCATGAAATCCGAGTCTCAGTATGATATTGGATCGTGGTTGGATTGTGTGATGATATTACATAATGCTCTACCTGAGATGGATTTCCATAAGATAGACACTAGGAAGAAGATTTTTGGTAGAGAATTCAACTATCCTATCTATATATCTGGAATGACAGGAGGGTATGATGATGCATATAATATTAATATGGGACTGGCTGATCTGGCTGAGGAATATAATATACCTATGGGAGTAGGGAGTATAAGGGCAATGCTCAAGAATGCGAATCTAAAATACACCTATAATGTGAAGAGAGGTAGGGAGATATATTTGATAGCAAACATAGGTGGAGTGCAACTCAAAGAATACAGCAATAAACAGATACTAGATGCTCTAGATTCTATAGAGGCAGATGCACTGGCTATTCATCTGAATCCTGCACAGGAATTAATACAGAGAGAAGGTGATCTGAATTGGGAGGGTGTGAAGAGCAGAATAGGCGAAATATCTGATCATGTACAGGTGATAGTCAAGGAGGTGGGAGCAGGCTTAAGTAATAGAGTTGTATCAGAACTCAGAGAGGTAGGTGTGAGATATTTTGATGTTGCTGGTATGGGTGGAACCAGTTGGACGAAGATAGAATATATGAGAAATCCAGATGCTCCTAGGGGCTTTGAGAACTGGGGGATCCCCACAGCCCTGTCGATACTCATGAACAGAGAGGAGAGAGGGATTCTGGCCAGTGGAGGGATCAGAGATGGATTGGATGGGTTCAGAGCAATTGTCTTGGGTGCAGAGATGTTTGGAATGGCCAGACCATTTCTGGAGATGGTTTTGAAAAACCAGAAGAATATGTTTGAGAGAATTGTGTTTCAATTCAGAGGAGCTATGTTCCTTGCTGGTGCTAGAGATCTGGATGAGATTCGGAATGTAAAATATATATTACTGGATCCTCTGAGATCGGCATATGAACAGATTAGGTCAAGTATTCCTAAGAAATAGAAGAATACTTGAATATATATCTAAGCATGTAGATGGGGATATACTGGAAATTGGAGGTGGTGATGGCAGGCTAACTGAATTCCTAGTGAACAGAGGGAAGGTATGGGTTGTTGAGATAGATAGGAAATTTGAGAGTAGATTGAGAGAGATAACTGAGAATGTTATAATTGGTGATTTTCTGGAAATACAACCATTCAGAGTGGATAGTATTGTTGGGAACGTACCTTATTATATATCATCAGAGATACTCTTCAGGCTGCTGGACTGGGATTTCCAGAGAGCAGTGCTGATGTTCCAGAAGGAGTTTGCTGAGAAGATGCTAATGAAGCCTAGAGAGAGAAAATACGGTAGACTCTCAGTGATGGCTCAGTATTATTTTGAAATCAAATTCATGAGAGAGGTATCGAGATATGAATTTACCCCTGTACCTGAGGTGGATTCAGCAATTGTGATGATAAGGAAAATAAGACATAGAGACCTTGGATTTGAGGAATTCATACGTAAGTTGTTCTCTCAGAAGAACAAAAAACTCAAGAATATAATTCAGGTTGAGTCTAAATATTCTGATATGAGGCCTGACTGGATGGGTGTGGATGATCTTCTAGAACTTTATAGATCTATCAGCAGCTACTCTGGTCATCACTGATCAGACTGGAACGGTATCATCACTGCTATCTTTCTATGCAGCTTCAGTATTTAAAAGACCATTCCTCTTCAAAACATACACAGGTTCTAACTGTCGCAATACCTCTATCTTCTCATACACATAACAATTCACTTTGAGTTCTTTGGATCCATACCTCTGCTCTATGTTTCTTATTACTAGCTTGTCTGGCTGTACTCCTAGAGAAGTTGTTAGTGTATTCCTCACATCCTTAATAGATGGAGTAGATCCCTCGAATGATACCTTTATAGTATACTCTACTCTTGATAGTATTGTGTTTATCTTCTTTGTTATTATCTTGGTTTTCATAACCATCACCAATATCACTTAAAGGTCCTCACAATCTGTCTCTGACCCATAGCCTCAACTATTTCCACTTCCTTACCCTCAGAGACAGATTCTCGAGCATCTTCAGGAATATACACATCGAACGTCTCATAAGTTTCTTTGTCCATAACCTGTGCAGTGTCCCCTAGAACACTTATTACCTGAGCATTTCTCTTCTTTATTACAGGTACCTGTACCTCTGCATCTGCAGGTATCAGGAGAACTTTCTTCTCACCTCCAAACAGGCCTATTCCAGTTATTCGCATCTTTGCTGCCCCGTGTTTACCTGGTTTGGAGACATCTATCTCTACTACTCTGCATGGTATTCCATCTATCACAACATACTTACCGACCTTGAGATCTTTTCCCGTTGCAAACACAACATCGCCTTCCATTCACATCACCTCAGCATCAAAAACCAACACGAACAACAAAGAAATCATCAATCCACGCCTATCCCCCCCGCGAGGGGATATATTCTTAACATTATTTATATACTTGTGGTTGTAAGTAGGAGTGTAAAAAGCGTGCATATTAATAATATATGCGTAAAGATTTATAAACCTTATGGATAGTATCTGTTTATTGTTCTAGGGAATGGGATTGCGTCTCTGATATGATCAAGATCCAAGACGAACTTTATGAATCTCTCTATACCAAGACCAAATCCAGAATGAGGAACTGATCCAAATCTCCTGAGATCCAGATACCATGCATAGTTCTGCTCTGGTAGAGATACCTCTCTCAT
>JANXEC010000038.1 GCA_025058915.1 Microcaldota archaeon
CCTCGGGTCCACTCAGTATATTTCCCTATCTCTGATGTATACAGAATAGAAATATCCTGCCAATGCTCCACCTAGGTGTGCAGCAGACCCTATACCTGTATAGTTCATATTGAACACTCCAAAGAACTCTATTATCAAATACAGAATGAAGAATACTGATATGGGCATGGGTATGATGAAGAATAATAGTATTCTGACCGATGGATAGAACACATATGCTGCACCTAACAAACCTGCTATGGCTCCACTAGCACCAATACCTATCGTTGTAGGGGCTATGTATTCTGCATAGGACATTAACAGAAACAATATATTCCCTATTATCCCAGAGAGGAAATAGAGTTTTAGAAATTCAATACTACCTATTCTTAGTTCTATCAACTTACCTGCACTGTACAGTACTATCATGTTGAACATGAGGTGTATGAAATTAGCATGCAGAAAGATCGATGTCACAAATCTCCAAGGTTCCTGTATGGCGAACAACGGTATAAATCCGAACCCAATTGTTAGATATCTATCAAAGAGCTGTAGGAGGAACATGATCAGATTCATGCCGATCAGGATGTTTGTTACATTGTATCTATCCTGCATGGATATATAATATGAAGAATTCTATTTATACTTTTGGTTTATGATCCTGTATATTCTTTCCCCTAATCCCTTGCCAAGAACTCTCTGTAATCTCTCAATATCAGAGTTGAAGAATTCTCTCAGAGATGTATACTCTCTCATGATCATTTCCGTCCTCTTTGTTCCTACTCCTGGTAAGGATTGAATTACAGATCTCACTGGGTCGTCGACATCCTTCTTCCATACTATCTTGGATTCAGATTGATTGTCTCTGGCTAGGAATGTTATTATACCACCCAGTTCTTCGATATTTGAATATCTCATAACAGATATCCTCTCTTTGACAAGTTTTGCCAGAGTCCCATAATAGCTGTTCACGTGTATTCTACTTGGCATTCCAGTCTCTATAGCAATCACAGGATTCTGATACTGCTTAAGTATTCTGATCTGCTCAAACAATCTTCCGTCTATTATTGAACTCTCAAAATCGTCTATGGTTTTTCTCTCTATGGCTATGTTTCCAATCACCACATCTACTGGGAGGTTTGATATCACTATATTCATTCTAGGCTTGAGGAATTCTATCAGTAGATTCTCTCTGTAATCAACTATGATGTTACTAGTCAATATAGATTGTTCTATCGTATGATCCAATGTCATATCCTCTGGTTATTGCATGTGAAATTAGATATGACAGAGGCAGTGGTCTGACTATCTCTGAGAACTCTCTCAGACCTTCCTCATCAACCATTACTGTTCTGTTTGTGTAATTCTCTATTCTCTCCTTGGGCATGTATGAATAGTATATGAGATTCTCATCTATGCTAAAGACCCTATCTGAACCTCTGTAGAACCCTATCTCTTTCAGGCTGTAATTATATATAGGCTTACCTGATATATAGAGGAAAGGTCTGTATTGATAGGGATTCGGATCCAGTATCTGTATCCTCCTATTCCTATGAATCGCTCTCGTCCTTATGTCTTTGCTGTTTATGTATGTCACAACATGTACATCCAACATATCAAAGATATCGAGCATGTTTGTCTTAGTCAGGAATGCTATCGATGATTGATCTAAGTAAATAGTGTCTGGTATTTCGATATGAGAACTCTGAATATCAGTTCTGTTTATGATGTTCAGTATATCTATCGATAGCATCTCGGCGATTCTAGAGTAGGAATATCCAAGGCTGTGAAGTTTTATAGATATTACCTCTTTTGCATCGTTTATGAACTCAACGTTCTCATAGAATAGTTGCTCTGGATTGCCTTGGAGTTTCATATCAACTATGTAACTAAGACCCTTTGCTATAACACTTTTCTTTAGATATTTTTCATCTGTTGATATTATGAATTCTCTGAAATATTTGTTGCTAAGGCTCTCCAATCCCCTAACATTCTTATTCTTTAGATTTTCCAATATCGACCTGTACTCTTCCATCATCCATCACTGCACTTATTACCCTCCTATTTCCATTATATATTCCAGTTATATATAAATCCTTTCCGATATGTTGTATGTGCATTCCATCCATGATCGCAGTACATCCAGGATGGAAGATAGGAATTCCGTCTTGGTAGATCAATATATATTTATCCTTAGAGAAAGGATTGAGAGACATCACTAATCTACTGTAAGAATTGTTTCTATATAAAAATCTCATATAAATATCACCATGTATATCTGAGTCAAAGTCTCTCCCCATCACAGATCTTGAGATTAATCTTCCACCCAGTCTCACTCTCAATAGGTTTCTGTATAATACAACTTTCGTCTCCCTAAGTATTCTTGTTATATCCTCTATTACATCGATCGCTAATATAGATATATACTGCAGATAGGCCAACTTAGTTTCATCTCTAATATCATCATCTAATACTGATAGACCAATTACCCTCCAACCAACTTCCTGGAGTAATAACAAATCTGAATTTCCCAAGGATAGACTCTTTGATGGATATCTTTGGATATGTTTGTGGATTATATAGAACCTTGGGTCTTTCCTGAAACCAATATTTTCCTCTACAGCTAGTAATAAGTTTCTATACATAACATAGATGAATGTTAGACATGTATATATTCTGAAGTATTTTGTAAGGTAGTATTTTGAATTTTGTAAGGTAGTATTTTCAATTCTATCTCAGGTTTATTAAATAACCCTTTTCTACCAGGTAGGTCGATCCATATATCTGTTGGATTGTTAAATATATGGTGAGCAAGTTTATGGGGTACTGATATATTATAGAAATTTACAGAATTATTCTCAAAGAAAATTTTTGCAGGTAATGCATTAGGATTTGGATAGGCAGATAGTATATCTAATATGCCGTAATTTTTGTCTAATTCATTCATAAATTCTCGGAATACATTCTCTAGATTCTTCTGTAGAATCTTCACAAAATGATTTCTGTCTCTTTCAGACATGTTTTTTAATTGAACAAACACAGCTCTGAATATAGATTCTAATTCTTTTGCACTATACATCCCACTCTCTATCCAGTCTGAATAATCTTTTAGCACTGAAACATTAGATTGTTTGAGCGTTCTAAGAAGAGATATAGCAAATAATCCATCTACAAATCTATCAACTTTATCTTCTTTGCCATCTAATCTATCTAAATTACTCTCAACCAGATTTATATCATTTTTATTCACAATTTCGAAGACCTTTACTTCGGTTTGGCTGAATACCATATTTTATTTATATAAATAAATGTTTTTAAATGTTTTTAATGCTACCTGATTGATTCGTACTCCTTTAGGTATATCACATTACCTGTGTTTAGCATGAGGTATGAGAAGAGATAGTAAAGAAAGAATCTAACTCTACCCCATTTCCTAACTCTTCTATCACTAGTATATATCACTGCATCGTTTGCATAGTAGATCTTCCCTCTCCCCAGAGCTCTCCTTATGAGCTCTATATCTTCACCCATCTTGAGATCTCTAAATCCGAGGATCTTGTGATAGAATCTTCTACTGATAGAGATGTTATCTCCGGATGCCCACACCAAACCAAACCACCTGAAAGATATGTTTGAGTATGTATTAAGTATTTTCGCAAACCACCTATCTACAGGGTGATTGCTATCTATATCTATTCTACCAAAACTCAGATCAAAGCCTATCTTTATAGGAGACGTTATGTTCTCTAGCCAGTATCTATCAACAATCATATCTGCAGACCCAGACACCAGAATATCTCCCTTTGCTGCCAACATACCTATCTTTCTAGCATATCCGATGCTTCGCCTATCAACAACTATTACCTCTGCTCCAAAGTCTCTAGCTATCTCTCTTGTTCTGTCTGTGCTCTGATCATCAACTACTATGATCTCATCTGGGGTTATACTTGACCTCTCAAGAGATCCAAACATCTTTGGCAGATATTTCTCCTCGTTGTATGTTGGGATCACCAGGCTGATTTTCATGGAATTGTATCTTTGGCTAAGTTTTTAAACATTTTTGGTTATATTAAATCATGAAATCTTTAAGACATGTTGATATAACTATGAAGTATATATCAGAGGCGAAGATATATTACCGTGAAGGTATATCCAGACCTATCCATTTGGTCAAACCCAAAGACACAATAAATATTCAGATGTCTATAGGACATGAAGATGCTCCTAACCTGAATCTTAGTAGAAGAGAGATCGAGAGATTAATAGGACAGGATGAGTTGAAGAGAATATTGAAAGATCTTCGGGATAGAGGAATTCATGTGATAGAACATAAGCATTACAATCCAAACATTCAAGATGAACGGATTTATGTTCCAGGTAATACTTGGATACCTTTGAGCGATACAGAATATATATTCAGCTCTCTTTATGTTCTATCTAAGATATACAGAGAATTACTACTTAAAATCGGGATTGAATTGAGTGGTGAAGAGCAGTTGTTTAATCCTATGTTCGGATATGTGGGAAAGGTGAATGATACGGATTACTATTTAGTATTACCTATGTTCCTTGATGGAGAATTTGTATTCAAACATAATCTGTCTAGCAACCTGAATCTAAGATCTGTTAATCATATAG
>JANXEC010000039.1 GCA_025058915.1 Microcaldota archaeon
TAGAATAGATGTTTATGTAGATGCACAGAACCTAAATCCAGCATCTCCTAACAACATAAACATAGTGATAGGTAATTTAGAGAGCTATACTATCCAAGGAGTTAGGGTTAGAATCGATAGTGATCGAGCTAAGATTCTTACACAACAGAGATTCGTTGGAGAGATATTGCCAAACGATTACGCCTCTGAGAAATTCAGCATAATCCCAGAAGAAGGTTTGAATAATTTAATAGTAACAATCAATTATAGAGACTCTGCTGGAAACCAGTATGAGGAGAATTATGAAATCCCGATAAGAGCAGAGGCTCGTGAAACAGAAACCAAATCAGACTTAAATCCACTGTTTATTGTCTTGATAGTAGCCGGGTCTCTAGGATTATTCTTGATATATCGAAAATGGAAGAAATAGTATTGGAGCTAAGAGGAATAGGTAAATACTACTTGGATGGAAACAATATATTATGGGTTTTCAGGGATGTAAATCTCAAAGTGAAGGCTAATGAATTCGTGGCAATAGTTGCACCTAGTGGATCTGGTAAGACTACTCTATTGAACATAATGGCCACCTTGGATAGACCTTCAGAGGGAAAAGTATTCATAGACGGCATAGATATATCTAAGATAGACGATAGAGAATTGTCCTATATAAGAGCA
The DNA here is from genome assembly GCA_025058915.1 of Microcaldota archaeon. GTDB lineage: Archaea > Micrarchaeota > Micrarchaeia > Anstonellales > J096 > JAADEL01. The sequence goes on from JANXEC010000039.1 coordinate 655, forward strand.
AAGAAGATAGGATTTGTGTTCCAGCAATTCAATCTCATACCAGAGCTTACGGCTCTAGAGAATGTAACCTTACCATTCATCTTCAGTGGATCTAGAGATATAGATTATGCAATACAGCTAATGAAAAGAATTGGATTGGGAGAGAGATTGAACTTCTATCCATCTCAGTTGAGTGGAGGGCAGAAACAGAGAGTTGCTATTGCAAGAGCATTAGTAAACAGACCCAAGATTCTGTTTGCAGACGAACCCACGGGAAACCTAGATCCTGATAGTGCAAAGGAGGTTCTTAGGATATTCGAAGAACTTCATAAGGAAGGGAACACTATAATATTAGTTACACATGACTATGATATTGCCAGGAGAGCTCAGAGAGTGTATACTATCAAGAACAAGACTCTTGTGGTAAAGGATGATCTCTAAACTCATACTGAAATTCCTGCTCTATAACAAGATCCGAACATCTCTTGTAGTACTATCTGTATTCATATCATCTCTATTCTTCATAAGTATTCTAGGATTCGGCAATGCAGCGAAGGAGAGTATAGTAAACACACTGAACAGATTGTCTTCAGATATAATTCTCATAATTCCTCTTGCAATAGATAATCCTCTGTTTCTTCAGAGATCACTAAGAACAGGATTGATAGGCGAGGCCTTCAGAGAATCCGATCTCAAACAGATATCTGAACTACCCGGAGTCTTGGGGGTATACAGAACCTCTGGTTTTGATGTGACAGTATCAACTAGAAAAGAAGAATTCAGACTACAGGTGTTTGCCATAGAGGAGGAAGGTGTTGATCTACTGTTCGATACTGCAGAACTTCAGGAGGGCAGACCTATATTAGTATCTGGCAATGTTTTTGTGGGTGGTGGGATAGCAGATAGATATGACATGAGAGTTGGTGACACTATAAGGATCAACAACAGGAGTTTCAAGATAGCAGGGATATTCAAGAAAATAGGCCCAAATCTCTTTAATATAGACAATGGAATATTTTTGCTGAATGATGATCTCGTAGAATTGGCAGATCTAGATAGAAATAGAGTGTACTCTATGGTAGTGAAATTTGATAGTTCCACAGATGAGGAGACTCTGAGATCTAGAATACATGAGATTCTAGACAGATCCAGAAAGATCAAAGATACAGACGCTAGAGATTATTCATTACTATCTGGATCAGCAGTATCCAAACAGATAGGCAATCTAATCGATGTGCTGAGATATTTCTTTCTGGTGATATCAGGAGTATCTATTTTTGTCAGTCTGATCAACCTAACCAACAACCTATATATCTTCATAACAGAGAAGTACAAACAGCTTGCCACTATGAAGGTATTGGGAGGGGATAGTAGATTTATATACACTATGATTCTGGGTATGTCGTCTGCGTTTATTATTCTAGGAATTCTCCCTACTATCTTGATCGTTTCAACCATATCCTTACTCAATCTACCGTTCATCCTATATGCTACAGATATATACATTAGTATTTCATTGCTAATCCTATCAATCCTAATCACAAGCTATTTCCCTAGCAGGGCGGCCCTATCGATCCAACCTGCAGAGGCTCTCAGATATGAATGAACTCTTCAAACTAGCCCTGCAATACAATTTGAATGATAGAACCAGAGCACTACTCACAATCCTAACCGTATCTGTGGCAACATTCCTCGTGTTAACGATTCTGATTATCACTCAGACAGGAGTGAATTATTTCTTCTCCGAACTGCTCACATTCCAACCAGATCAGATTGTTATACTTCCAGTATCAATTCAGGGAGGAGGTGCTGCATCAGGAATAAAATTCTTCGATTCAAAGGATCTTGTAGCAATAAACTCTTTGAAATGCATAAATCTACTGTACCCTGTCATGATATTTAGAGGGGATTATGCATATAAGAACAAATCTGGATTTGCGTCTATAGTAGGATCTGATTACTATCTTGAGGATAACCAATTATATATATCACTGAAAGAGGGTAGAAGAATAGAAAGGGGATCTAAAAGAGAGGTAGTAGTAGGGTACAAGATATGGAAAAGTACTGATGTGAAACTAGGAGATAGCATTGTTATAGAGAACAGAACATTCAGAGTCGTTGGTATTCTAGACAAATCAACATTCCAATCAACAGATGATCAATTATTTGTATCTCTGAGCGATGCTAAGGAGATGTTTGGAAATAAGTTTAGCTCAATGGTGGGGAGATTTGATCTATCTTGCAATGAGACACAACTTGTAAAGGATATAGAATCAATACTGAAGAGAAGAGACAGAGATGTTACTGTGATCAGCTCCCAATTCATCAGAGAGAACATTGGTAGTGTTCTAAACACGATATCATTAGCTAGTGTATTGCTATCATTTGTAGCCAGTGTAATTGCTAGTTTCGGTATAACTAACACTATACTTGCATCTCTTATCAAAAGGAGAAAACAGATAGCAATAATGAAAACGATAGGAGCAAGTGATGTTCAGATACTGAAGTTAATATTCATTCAGATCTCGATGCTCATTTTGGCTGGGATGGCACTGGCAATCATGGTTGTAGGGATTCTAGTGACATATTTCTCCTCGATGTTCCAGATCGTGTATGATCTACCTAACATAATCGTCAATCTAACCATCATATATATAGTCTCGGTGGTATTTCCTATAGCCTTAGCATTCAGAGATATACTTAGGATCTCCCCTGTTGAGGCTCTAAGAGAATGAAATATCTGGTATTTACCATAATATCGTTAGTAGATTTGATAGGTCTGATTGAAAATTCAGATATGGGATATCTTTCACATTCTATTTCACCATCGCAGATTGTTTTTGGATTTGTATTGAAATAAGTAGGATGATAATCTATAGAAATGTTAGGGAATGGTAGATATATGTAATCTATACTCTTCACATACATGTATTCTATTGATTCTAGTAGATTATATAGCTCACGTATGTTGTTCAATCCCTGAGTGTTCTTACTACCAAGGATCTTCCTGATTACGTTCTCGTATATACTGAACTTTCTGCTCGTATCTTTACGATTTCTTCTGATCATTTCACTATGGTGCCAGTAATTATCATTAGGATGCTGAAAGGCCAGAGAGAATTTCTTACCTATGCTTTCAAACACCATCACAGCTAATGAAGCATATGCAATCTTGTTTCCAATACTATTTTCTAGAATTCTCTTGTTGATATCTGAAACCATAACATATCCCTGAACAGTATGTACAAGTAGTAAATATTTTCCATTATGTCTATAGATAGACAGAGGTATTCTTAAAATTTTTCCAAAGTCTCTGTTACCAATAAACATATCTATCATTCCTTCCATATGGGGTCTAGGGAGAAGTCCTAGTTTTATATTTGCATTGAAATCATTGAATTGCTCTGTTTGTTCATACAGATCAAAAAACATATCTAATATCTCTTTCCTACCGTACAGATCGCTCCATATTTTGCCTATTTCATTAACATTATCTCTATCCATCCTGGAGGATGATCTGATCCTATCATGCAATGATCTAGAAATCCAATGTCTAGGGGTATCGGAATATTTCTCTACAGAATGCATATTCACATAAAATTCTTACGATATTTTTAAATATGATGATATTCAATACTATAATATGAAACATAAGGTGTTGGTTGTTACATTAGTATTATCCTCACTAAATCCACAGATAGTAATGTCTCAGACCCAACCAGACCTCAATCCTAAACATAGTCTGTTCACTATAGATCCCAACATCAGGCTGAATAGAGAGAATTTCAGAACTCACGCATCTCTAGTTCAGAGCATAGTGATGTGGAGAGAATTCATGAATGGAAGATTCTACGTGAATGATGTATGCAAGATAGTTGTAAAATATCCAAATTATGAGAATTCCTACACTGTAGATCCGAAGAATTATAGAATCCATATTTC
>JANXEC010000003.1 GCA_025058915.1 Microcaldota archaeon
TAGCTGCAGTTGCTATAAGGATAGCTAGTGAATGGTTGGATCGTAAGGATTATGATAGAGTGGTAGGTATAGGTACGTTTAATGTGATTCTAGGTTCAGCACTAACGATACTGGAGATGTATGTGATTGGTATTGTGTTGATATCATTCGGTACGAACATGATAGGACCTATATTCATAAGAAAAATACTTCTTGATGTACCAGACGAGAGACAGAGAGATAAGAACTCTACAGACTACATGTTTGTTCTCAGAATAGGTTTTATTCTCTCTATAAAATTAGGATATATATTAGTATCATCTCTCGGTCTTGGGATGATAGGGGTTATAATATTGATATCTGGGATTATCTACTATCTTGTAATTCGATATAGATTGTTCCCAGCCATTTCTCATTTCAAAATATCATCACCTTATACCTAACCCTATGAAAGGACTATTTGCTACATCATTTCCATACATTTTAGCAATACTACTGCCGTTATAGGCCTCTGCTAATTTCTGTATTTCATAGGTAGTCTTTGGATTTAGGAGATCTATATTCAGGTTCCTAAGCATTTGTGCTTTGCTCACATACGTCAGAGAAGCTAAATACAATTGCACAATTATGTTACCTTCTACATTGTTTGGTATAGAAGTATACTTGGCAAACAACGAGTTGTTTATGATAGTTGAGAGAAAGGTGGCATTCACACCATACTTTGATAGATGCTTAGCATAGATGTGTGGGTTCTGTAGATGTTGCTGTATAACTCCTAGATCTGTCTGCTGAGAGGCACCTCTACCATTTATACTATGAACATTTGTTCTGAAATTAGACTCTTGTGCTATTGTAGCTAGAACCAATCCAGGATTCACTTTGAAGATAGATGAGATAAGTTGAGATGATAGAGCATATATCCTTAACTCCTGGTCGCTCAGAGATCTAGCTGGTGCATGCCTATGTCCTTTCTCCCTGAGATCTTTCATAAGATCTAGTGTTCTCTGGATTTCATTCATAGAGATCTTGGAGATAGATTTCTTAAGATCATCCCTATCTATTTGGAACTCCATGAAGATAATAGTCAGTCCTGTTCGAATATGTTTGATGCTATTTTCGTTTAGGTATTTAGTGACATTTTGGTTTTGACTCTGAGATACTCTTGAGAGTTCTTCCAAAACTATATCTGCATCCTCCCTCGCTCTAGTTAATCTTTTCTTAAAGCCCTCCATTTCAGAATCGATATTGAGTGTTTTTATGAATTCTGATAGAGCTAGAAAATCATCGTAAGATCCTACTCTAGGTAGAGTTGAACGTGAATTCGATTTATTATATCTTGAGCCCATGAACTTTCCAAAAAGATATGAAACAAAGAGTAATTGCTCTTCGTGATCTAGACTATTGAAGAACTCTACAAATCTCTGATTGTTAGAATGATACTTTCTGAGAAAATCATATGTTGCAACTGTGCCTTGGTTTGGCGAAATAGTCTTGCCTAAATATTGATATTTCACATCTCTGTGCATTTCCAATATAGGATTATTTTCCATGACCTGTTTTTTCCTCTCTTCAGGCTTCTGTGTGTTGGTGCTTGATGATTTTTGTTGAGCGACTGGTTGGGGTGATATGGTAATAATCACAGAGTCATGAGTATCTGAATCGCTCTTTACAGATATTACTAACCCATCTCTCCGAAACGGTTCTAGGATCTTGTAAGCTTGTTGTAGGTTGTTTTTATCGATAGAGATCATTACTGGTGTATTACTATTCATAGCTGTGTTTACACCAGCAATTAGTTGAGTTTCTAGCCAATTCGGTGTTATTTCTGAAACCTGATTGGTTTCAGGTGTTTGTTGTGTAGATGATTGTTCTGTTGGTTGTTGAGGTCTCGATAATGATGATTTGTCAGGAGGTTTTGATTCTGGTTCTGAGAAGTTAAGTTGTAAAACATCTATGATTTCCTGCTCTAGATTTGCTTTTTGATTAGTACTAAATCCTCCTGTTCCAGGATCTATAGGCTGGATCATCAGTCTTATCCTCTCCAGAGCTTACTATTCAAGAATGGACTACTAGCTATGTTTCTTCCATAATCTTTATTAATAGGATGGCCATTGTATGCAGCTCCGAGCTCGTAAAGTTCTTTTCTTCTTCCTTCCATGTCTCTAAGATCCCTAATCCCTAGCTCTCTAGCCTTTCCTATCAATGTAAGGGTTCCTGTGAGTATCTGCAACAAGAAATTCCCTTCATCGATCCCTACTGTTGAGAAATCAGCTAGAAAAGCTCTTGTGATCATAGAGACATTATAATCTACTTGTATTTCCTTAACATTTCTCAAGTAATCGATGTAATGGTTAGGGAATTTTATACTGAATTGGATCCATCCCATTCGGGTTTGCTGAGTCAATCCTACACCTGATCTTCCATATGCACTCTCATCAAAGTTTGTTTCTTGTCCTATTATGGCTAACATCAATCTCCTATCTACTCCAAAGAACTTCTCAGTGATCGTTGTACCTAACACTATTCTAGCTAATTGCTGATCTGAGATGTTATCTTTAGGGGAGTGTCTATGCGAGCTCCTATCTCTTAGATCCAACACGAACCTATAGGCCTTGTTGAAGTACTCATATGAAATCCCCTCTGCCAGTTTTCTTACGTCTTCGTCTCTGAACACAAATTCCATGAATGTATAATTCAGACCCTCTCTGAGTTCTTTCATACCCTTATCTCCTATGATCATTCGAAGATCTGCACCTTTGGCTCTGAAGTTTCTCTCTAGAATATCCACTACCATTTCTGCCTGTCTCTCAGCTCTGACTAAATGTATCTGGAATTTTTCGGTCTGACTCTGAATATCTAGTCTGGATACGAATGTATAGAACTGGTTTCTAACATCTTTATCCCATAGCTCTGGTGATGTTGCAGACAGCCTAGGATAGGCGGAGTAGAACTTACCTAGAATATATGATAGGAACATCAATTTCTTATGATCAGATAACGAATTGAACCATTCTACAAAAGCCCTGTTATCTGAATGAAATCTCTCCAGAGCTATGAAACTATTCACCAACCCTCCTGCGTATAGATTGTTCCAATTTACCCTAAGAATCTCAGGAAGGTTCAGATCATATCTTTGAGTTGTTCTGGACATAACTTGGTTTTGTACACTATTAACTCTCCCTTTATGTCTTGTCACCTGAATATCGATTGTTCCGTTTTGGTATTTAGATAGTATTTCAACAGAGAGTCCGTTTCTCTTTGCCCACTCAGCAATTTTGTTAGCATTATTTGGATTCAGGTTGAAAATAGCAGAGTCACGAGTACCATTTACCAAAGATCTTAAGGATAGAAATAATTCATCTTTGATAGATGATGGAAGATTCAGAGATCCAACTAAATTCCTTATTTCTTCCTCCTTTCGATCTTTCTCATCAATATCCCTATCTTTCATCACAATTATATCTCTTGTTCCATCTGGTTTTACAAAACCAGTCTCAACTATTCTTAGGCGAATATTATATTTGTCTTCAATCCAATCTCCGTATTTTTCAATCCAGTCTCTGAGCCTCCTAATACTATCCTGACCCAGGTTGAGAATTATACTTCTCCTTTCCGGATCAGGAAGAAAATCTTCCAGAAGACTTTTTACCTTTCTCTCTACACTATCATTTCGAAGGTCCAAGTCTTGTATCGGATCTTTTGAAAGAAATGGGATCTTCTCCATGATTATAAGTATTACAAAAGTGTTTAAAAATATATCTAATCAGTCGCTCAAAAGATTTAAAAACATAACATTTCAATAACTATTGAAGGTGAATAGAATGGCTGATGAGAAAGATGATGTAATGTTAGATCCGAACATCTCAAAAGATGAGGAGGAAATTCTGAAATTGATCGAACAGGAACAGGAGAGGATATTTGTTGTTGGAGCTGGTGGAGGTGGTTCTAATACCATAAACAGACTGTTTGAGTTCAGACCAGCATCAAATGTAACTCTAATAGCAGCAAACACCGATGCAAGACACCTGCTCAACATCAAGGCTCATAGAAAAATCCTCATAGGTCAACAACTAACAAAAGGTAGAGGATGCGGTAGCAATCCAGAGTGTGGAGAGAAGGCTGCACAGGAGACTGCAAACAAAATAAAAGATGCGTTGAACGGAGCAGATCTTGTTTTCTTAACATGTGGAATGGGAGGTGGTACTGGTACAGGAGCATTACCTGTGATTGCAAAGATAGCGAAACAAGATATAGGAGCTCTCACTGTGGGTGTGGTTACATTACCGTTCCAGTCAGAAGGTAAGGTAAGGATGGATAATGCAATATCAGGTATAAAGAAACTTAAACAGAATGTTGATACACTCATAATAATAAAGAATGATAGATTGTTAGACATAGCCAAAGATCTGCCTATAGATAAGGCATTCAAGATAGCTGATGAGGTATTAGCAAGATCTGTTAAGACTATTGCAGAGATGTCTGTGAAGGCAGGTTTGATAAACGTTGATTTTGCAGACCTGACAACTGTACTCAAGAATGGAGGTTATGCTGTGATAGCTATTGGGGAGTCTGCCCTAGAGGGAAGTAAAGAGGAAAGAGCTAAACTTGCAATAGAAACAGCACTCTCCAATCCTCTCCTCGATGTGGATATCTCTACTGCAGATAGAGCATTGATAAACATAATAGGAGGAGAGGATCTTGTGCTGCAGGAGGTTAATTTCATAGTTGAGGAAACCAGGAAGAGGATAAGTCCAAATGCACATATCATACATGGAGCAAGAATTGAACCAGATATGAAGAAATCCACCATAAGAGTTCTGGTAGTTCTTGCAGGTGTTACTCTCCCTAATGATTTCTATGAGGAACCTGCATCAGGTAATATCAAAGACGTGTTAGGTATAGAGAAGATATGAAAGTGACAGAGGCTATCAAGAAGTATAGAGAGTATCTGCAGAGAGATGTGAATTCTATGCAGTCTATATACAGAAAGCTCAGGAAGCCTCAGGAGACAGAGGTTAGATCTCTGTTCAATCAGATCGTGTTTGTAACCATAGCAGTTGGTGTGTTCGGTATATTTGTGACTTTTGTATCTGTAATATTCGATCTTCTGGTGAGAGGAAGATGATATATTTGATCCCTGTTGTTGTTAGAGACGCACATATAATTGCAAAGTTGATCCACAAGAGAGTTATGGATCTGAACATAGATGGGATCTACTCAATATATCTAGACACAAAGATCAGAGGATATTTAGTGATAGAGGCAAAGAATGATGATGTGGTTAAGAAAGCTATTTCTGGTGTAAAAGGTGTAAAACCAAGGGCTGAACTGTTGGTTATATCTGAATCGGAACTTGATAAGATCCTGATGAAGTTGACAACCGAGGAGAAAATAGTTATAAACATAGGCGATGTAGTTGAGATAATCAAAGGTCCGTTCGCAGGAGAGAAGGCCAAAGTCACTGCCATAAATTCTGAGAGAAATCTCTACACTGTAATCCCCCTAGATCTACCTACAATAGTTCCTATAGATATACCTGCAAAGAACATTAAACTTTTAAAATCTTCTAAGGAATAGAAATCATGGCTTTGAGACCAGCTAGAACTATCAGGAACAGAGCCTACAAACAGGCATGGACCAGATGGAGTAGGAAGAATATGTCAAAGAGTTATGTGAAGGCATTACCTCATATGGATCTCAGGCAGATAATGAATGGAACAGGCAAACCAGAGGATTATTCTGTGGAATATGCTCTAATTGCTCAGGAGACATTCTTACACAGAGACAATGCAATAGAGGCTGCAAGGCAGAGTATTGTGAAATACTTGGAGCCTAAGATTCCTGGTAAATTCTTGCTTTTGGTTAGGAAATATCCGCATGTTGTGATAAGAGAGAATAGAATGCTTGCTGGTGCAGGAGCAGATAGAATCCAGAAAGGTATGAGGAGATCATTTGGAAAACCTGTAGATCGAGGAGCAACTGTGAAGAGAAATGAACCGATCTTTTCATTGTATTTAGCCTCTGATGATCCTAAAATGGCTCATGAGGCACTGAGAAAAGCTGCTAGAAAACTCTCAGGATCCTGGAAGGTTGTAAGGATAAAATGAGCGATATAAACACCAAAATAGATAACCTTCTAAATATAGTGAGAGACAAAGGTTCCATAGAGCTTGTGGAATTATCGAATCTTCTTGATGAGAATGTAGACAAGGTCAAGGAGTGGGTTCTAATACTTGAGAGTAATGGATATGTGAAAATGCAGAATAAACTCTCAGGGACTTTTGTTAAGTTTGTGAAGATGCCTGAAACAGGTCAGCAGGAAGATGCTGAGAAGAGGAAGAAGAAGAGGAAAGAAGAAGTACAACAAGAACCTAAACCAGTGTCTGACAAGCAACCATCTGAACCTCCTAAGGAGATCAAGAGAGCAGAATCCAAGATTGAGGTTAAGAGAGAGCAGAGTTCGGATATACTGAAGAGAATAATATCTCTGAAGAGAGAGATAATGAACCTGGACAGGCAGAGAGTAGAGATAGTCAAGGAGAGATTACAGGCTCTGAAAGATGAGAGTGACAAGGTAATAAACAATCTGAGTGATTTCATAATAGATCTCGAGGAGAACCTACTGAAGATTTCAGAGAATGTATCATCTTCAATACCCAATATAGATGCTGAGTTGGATGGTTTGATTGGTGATCTGAAATCACTGAGGGAATCTGTGGATGTATATAAAGCTAATTTGGGAGAATTCAATTCAAAACTAGAGGAACTGAAGACTATTTATAGAGATATAAAGAAATCTTACATAGGTGATCTGAGAGAGATAGAGTCTATACTTGAGGATATTGAAGATCTGAAGGAACAGAGAGAGAAGTTGAATGAACAGAAGAGAGAGATAGAGGCTAGAGCAGAGAACCTGAGATCTCAATTAGAAGCTCTGGAGAACTCAATGGCTAAGTTAGATGCAAGATACTCGAAATTAGAGTCAAAGCTAGAAGATCTGAACAACAAGGTAGTGGAACTGAATAGGAAATACAATGAATACAACAAGATGACTTCTGATTATGAGGGTAAGATGAATGAATTAGATAGAGGTAGAAACACTTTGATGGAGAGACTTGAGAATATCAAACTGAAGATCTCTGACCTCGAACAGAATGCATCAAATATCAAGAACAATGCAAAGAGAGAGATTGTCGATAGATATATCTCTGAATTAGAGTCATATATAATTGATGTTGAAAACAGATTCAAAGAGATTGAGGAGGAAGAGAATCAGATTCAGGAGAGGAAGAAAGCTCTACAGGAGGAGTTAAGAAGACTATTAGAAACCTCTAAAGGCAAATGATAGATGAGAAAGAAATAAGACAACTCATTGTGAAACTTCATGAACTTGTTGACCAGGAGAATCAGAGAGGTCTAGAGAGAATTGATGAAACAATCTACAAACAGATAGTCTCAGCTATCAATGAACTGAAGTTCTATAGAGATCTGGATCCTGTGTACGGGAGATACTACAACAACATACTTGAGCTGTATACTAGGTTGGTTAGGATGAGGATGATGAAAATAGTGATGATTGTGACGAATGAGAAGGAGATGTTCAGGGAGAATCTGACAGATGAGGAGTATAGATTCTATGAGGCATTGAGAGATGTGATAATCAAATACAAGAGCAGGATGCTCAATTTGAGTAATGTTCTGAAGGTTGAGATACTCGAAGATATATCTGAATACTATGATCTGAATGGGAATAGAAGGGGTCCATATAGGAAGGGAGATATCGTTGAGATAGATAGGGAAGAGGCAGAATGGATGATAAGGGAGGGGAAGGCCAGGAGGTTAGATTAGGTATACATCATCATCAGGATGTCTATACAGAGGCTGTTTGAGTCTCTTCTGATCAAGTATATGACCTATTATCCCCACAGATCTGGCTAGCACGAAGATAGCATTACCATAACCTAATCCTAACATCTCCTCTATATTATAACCTTCTTGGTCAAGTATATCAAGCATTATTGCTGCGATTGCCCCATCTACATTCAGTATGAGTTTCTCAGATTTTTTCAGAGTCTCTCTCTCAACTTCCAGAGCAAACTCAAGATACTTTCTGGAACTCAACTCTCTCCTCGCGAATTCAATCAGTAATTGAACTCTCCTATCTGGATTGTATTTTGATTTCACCCTGTGTCCTATGCCAGGTATATTTATTCCTTTAGACTTCATCTCTTCAACAAACTCCTGTGCAGATATCCCTCTGGACACTGCATCGTAGAAATATCTCATGGCATCATCAATTGCTCCTCCAAATCTAGGCCCTATGGTTAGTATTCCTGATGCAAGGGAGCTCACCAGGTCCTTGCCTGCCCTAGCAGCAACAATTGCATTGTGTGCTCCAGATACATGGGGACCGTGGTCAGCTAGTAACACTATACACATCGATAGGAAGTTTCTGAATCTTGGGGATAGCTGCTTACCAAACCATAGATACCCTATCACATCAACTATATCCCCACCCTCACTCAAGATATCTGACACTCTCTTCCCTCTATATGAGATCTCTCCATCTACCTCTTTGGAGATACTCGAAACTATCGATGTAGGTCTTCTAACAAGTCCCTGTGATACTGCCTTCCTAAAATCCATAGGCAGAGGATTGTAGGGTGCTTCTCTAGGTTTCAACTCCAGTCTGTCACTAACTTCTCTTATAACTCTCTCCAGATCACCAAAGCTCTCGGGAACTATTGAACCTGCCTGTTTCAGTATTCTGAGTTTCTCTCTTGCACCTTCCATCTCTGAATTAGCCTTTGCAGCAGCATGTCCGAATTGCACTCTCCAAGGGAATAGCTCTGCAGACACTCCAACTACCCAGGAGATAATTGGTTTTCTGATCTTTCCCTCTCGTATCAGTCTGGCTATTTCGTATTCTTCCTTACCTCCTATCTCACTGACCATAACAATCGCTCTGATCTCAGGATCATTATTCATTCTGAGTACATGATCGAGTATAGTGGATCCGGGAAATACATCTCCTCCCACTGCAACACCCTCTAACACACCATCACTATTTCTAGATACTATTCTGAACATCTCATTCAGCAATCCTCCGCTTCTAGTTACTATTCCTATCGATCCAGGAGAGTAGAGTCTACTCTTCAGTATGTTATCATAATCCCCTCCAACCACTCCTGCTCTAAGAGCACCTACAGTTATAGCTCCAAAGGTAGCTGGCCCAACTATAGTCTTGTGGTTCTGATTTGCGATTTTGATGAGTGATTTCATATCTCTCTCAGGTACCCCCTCTGCAACTATAACAATCACTCTTATGTTTGGATCCCTAAGGAGAGGTTCAGTAGTTTTTACCACAGATCTGTATGATGAGAGGTTGATTGCAACTGTGGGTCTATGCTGGGCAAGTGCTCTGTGTATATCTCTGTACACAGGTACAAGTATCTCCTTGGATCCATAGAACAGTTTCTCTAGAGTGTCTTCGTTATGAACTATTGCCACAACCGACGGTTCTCTACGTATGATGTAATCGTAGTCTAGTATTCTCTGTATGTATTCTGGTTTGTTGTTTATTACTATAACTCGATCCTCTCTTGTGAACAGAGCCATGTTCTTAGCATAGTAGGAGTCTTTAAAAATCTAGATCTGAAGAGTTTAATGTTTTTAGAAAAAATCCCTAACCGGTTGGAGGTGGAGAGATGTGGAGAGTAGCCCTTTGGGAAGGATCGGCTGAACCTCTCGGCAAAAGCCTTGAGGCTTACACCTTCCTCCCATCAAACCTATCTGCTATAGGCGGGCTATGGTCTCTAGTTTTGGGAGAGGCTTCGACCTTAGATGCTTTCAGGTCTTATCCTCTAGGGCGTAGCTACCCGGCAGTGCGTTTCACAACCGGTACACCAGAGGCCCCGGGACCATGTTCCTCTCGTACTAGTGGTCCCTTCCCCTCAGAGACCAACACTCCCAGTAGATACTACCGTACTGTCTCGCGACGTACTGAACCCAGCTCATGTGGGTCTTTAACGGATGAACAACCCGACCCTTGGCTGCTCCTACACAGCCAGGATGACCCAAGCCGACAGCGATGTACCAAGCCGCGGGGTCGATATGTACTCTCGCCCGCGACGAGCCTGTTACCTCCAGGGTAGCTTGTCTGACAGAGTAATCCCCCACTACAGGGATTTTACTGTTCGCTAAGCCCGGGTTTCCCCTCTTCTTCCCACGCTGTTAGGGAAGAAGTCAGGCCTGCATTTGTCTTTATCCCTCTACGACGGATTTCTGACCCGTCTGAGCAGACCTTTGGGCACCCATGTTATCCTTTCGTGGGTGTACCGCCCCAGCCAAACCGCCCACCAGATGCTGTCCCCGAAGGTAATCATCGTCAGCTCGGCTAAGTGGTGTTACATCGTTGCCTCCACTACCCCCGGAGAGGTAGTTTCGATGGCTCCCACTTACGCTCTGTAGCCAAACCGACGACGAAACATCTGGCTGCGGTAAAGCTCCATGGAGTCTTCGTTTCCCACTGGGAGTCCCCGGCATCTTCACCGGGAAGTGAGTTCACAGGGTCCCAGGTAGAGACAGTGGGGGAGTCGTGACGCCATTCATGCAAGTCGCCAATTAAGCGACGAGGTATTACGCTACCTTAAGAGGGTCAGAGTTACCCCCGCTCTTTACCAGCCCTTATTCCCCTTGTAAGGGGCTTTCGGGTACTGGCAGTGAGCAGGCGTCGGCCACTGTACACAGCCTTTAGGCCTAGCAGTGACCTGTGTTTTTGGTAAACAGTCGCTCCCCCCTTGTCACTGCGACCTGGAATCTACTCGATTCCAGGCACCCCTTCTCCCGAAGTTACGGGGCTAACTTGCCGAGTTCCTTTACCTGGGTTCTCCCTACTGGGCTGAGCCTTCTCAGCTAGGGCACCTGTACCAGATCTCGGTACGGTTAGATGGGATCGTTCTCTCCCACCTTTTCATGGGCCCTAGGAGTCAGAGGAGTTCCCCCGTCACATCTTCGTCTCCTTCTCCTCATTACGAGACTCCAGAGACTTCAATGCTTGGACCGGTCTGGCTCCTCCTATCCCGAGGCGTCAGTGGGAGAGCATAGACCTACCCATCTAGGACGGGAATATTAACCCGTTTTCCTATTCAGCGTATCCCTATTAGGGTACGCCTTAGGACCGCCTAACCCTTGGCTGATCAACGTTGCCAAGGAAACCTTGCCCTATCAGCCCCTCAGGATTCTCACCTGAGTTTGCTGCTACTGTCGCCAGGATATTTATTCCAGAACGCTCCATAGGATCTCACGACCCTACTTCTCAGCATTCCGGACACCCTCCTACTCGGTGTGCTCATTACGAGCACCGGTGGGGTATCGGAAGTAGGCTTAGCCCCGTCCATTTTTGATGGATCCTCTCTCGGCTGGTCCGCTTTTACGCGTTGCTTAGACGATGGCTGCTTCTAAGCCTACGTCCCAGCTGTCTGTGAGAGAATCCATCTTTTGGATTCACTTTTAGCCTACATTTAGGGTCCTTAACCCCACGTAGCGTCGTTCCGCTATAGGCCCTCAAGCTTACCCCGAGGAGCCCCACTGCCACCATCTACGGGGTCTGAACATTCGGAGTTTGATAGAGGGGCGAGAGATTTCTCTCCCGCTTCCTCAATCAGTGCTCTACCGTTCAGACTCCCTCCGGTGACGCTGTGCTGAGACACATTTGGGAGGGAACCCGCTATCGCCCGGCTCGACTGGCCTATCACCCCTAAGGGCACCTCACCTAAGCGGAATATACCAGCACTAGTTGCGGGCCTCCACCTACCTGTAAGGTAGGCTTCACCCTGGGCACCCTTAGTTCGCAACGGGCTTCGGGTCTCTGGACAGTGATTCACCCCCTTTAGGAGGCTGCTCCTCACTCATCGTTGCGAGCATTTGCTTTCGCTCCGGCTTTCGCCTCACCACTGCCCAGAACTCCCTGGCTCTTGCTTCGAGAAGAATGTCAGAACAGTGACCTCAGACTCGTCTCCAGGATCGCTCCTGTTGACTTCGTCTGAGTACCCTTTCCTGCTCTGACTGCCTGTCTCCGTCTAGTTTCAGGATCTTTTCACTCTCCTGCCCGGAGTTCTTTTCAGCGTTCCCTCGCGGTACTAATTCGCTATCGATCTTCCGACTGTGTTTAGACTTGGAGGATAGTTCCCCCATCTTCACCCCCAACTCAAAGGAGGCTACTCTTCCAGTTCGCTCCTACTCTCTACCTCTACGGGACTGTCACCCTCTATGGTACAGCATTCCAGCTGACTTCGAGTCGAGAGTAGGATGCTCCCTCCCACCTCTCCGTCCACATTGCTGTGGAGGATTCGGGACGGTCTGTGCGGGGTTCAGTCGCCCTTACTACCCGCATCTCAATTGATTTCTCTTCCTGCCGGTACTAAGATGCTTCAATTCCCGGCGTGAATTGGCCTAGTAAATACTAGGCACTTCTCCCGATCTCAGGATCATCCCTCGCATGCAGGTACCCTGAGCCTATCGCGGCTTGCCACGGGGAGATGTGTCGGAAGTCGAGCCATCCACTAGACGGATTGCAGCAAACTCCACATCTCTCCACTCTCACACTAGCCAACCGGCTAGAGCTATTTTATATATGCATAAGAAACCTTTTTAAATATATCACTTCAACCTCAATATTCTGAAAACTCCTCCGAACATCCTAATAACCTCCCTCGCAGACATTCCTCTACTCAACATCACAGTGATTATTTTTAGATTCGTTATCTCAGCATATCTTTTCAGATATGATAATGTTCTATCCTCATCTCTATCTAGAGTCTTAGCTATCCTGATCTCAAGGAACAATCTCTCCCCTTCATCGATTATCCCTTGCTTCTCAAGTATATTCCTTATGATTTTAGGATCATCCACACCATATTCATCCTTGAATCTATCCCATCTTTTCCTCAAGAACCATATATATTTTTTCAGTATGTCTCTTTCTCTCCTATTTATTTCCAGTCCTACTCTCTCCTTTGAATCCTTCCGATTATTCTTATGTTCAGAGACTGTAGATATTTCTATCTCCTCCTGTCTACTCTTCAGTTCTAGGTATGCTGCTATTGCTCCTATTGCAGCTATTTCTGTGAGTTTAGTAGCAAGTCTTAGCATATCATTCAATCTCTCATTCAATTCCTCAGCAACATACTGCTCTGCAGTCACAGTCATTCTCTGGAACATCTCTATGATATCACTCCTACCTATTCTATCAAGAGTTCTGTTGAGATCAGATGTCACCACTGATCTGAAATCAAATATCTCTGCTATTATCTTAGAACTTTCCTCTCTCGCATATGTTTCATCATCTTTGATTCTACTCTCAACTGTAGAGATCATTTTAGATATGTTATCAACATTTATTTTCTTAGTCGATAGTTCATAATTAGTTCTGTTCTCTATCTGCAATTCAGCCATTTAATATTTATAGATTGTGTCCTTTTTTAAATGCATGCTATGTAGAAAGTGTGCAGAAATATATAACCTCGAAGGATTAGTGAGTATAGGTGATAGATGCGATATATGTAAAGGTATATGGGACAGAATAGATCTATCTGAATTACCATCTAGAAGAGTGTCTATAAGAATATCTGGTTTCGATGATTCCAAATATCTCCTACAACCCAAGACCACCCTGAATAGAGCCATCAAAGATCTTCTGAAGCAGAGGTATGGATTAGAAATAGATAACACAGATCCAGATGTATATATAGATATATCTCCTGATGGTGTAGAGATATCTAGAGCGGAATTGTTTGTTTTTGGTAGATACTGGAAACTGAGGAATTATGTGTCTCAGAAGAGATGGAGAGGAAAGAACATTTCATCTGTGGAGGAGAGTATAGGTAAAGTTGTTGCAGAGAGATATGGCGCAAGAGATTACAAGATGCATGCCTCTGGCAGAGAGGATATAGATGCCTTTAACATAGGAGGTAGACCATTTGTTCTTGAACTCATTGAACCCCAACATTTCCAAGTGTCGCCAGAACTGATAAATACAAATGGGATCACGGCTATTATATATGGAAGAGTTAGGAGAGTATTCAGATCTCTAGTATCAGATTCGCATTTCGATAAAGGTTACCTATGTACTCATAGAGAGTTGGATGATGCTGAGATAGTTAGATTGAACGATATAAGAAACATCAAAGTATCTCAGTACACTCCGAGGAGAGTGGAGAGAAGGAGGGTTCTCAAGACAAGATACAGGAAAATATACTCAATTAGAGCGTTCAGGAATTTCAGCTATATATATGCAGAGGCAGGTACATATATCAAAGAATTCTTCCATGGGGATGGTGGGAGGACAAGACCAAGTGTTTCAGAGATACTAAACAAAAACACAGAATGTCTATCTCTAACTGTGTCAAGAATATATGATAGATTCTTAGACATAGCGTATAGGAGATATAGACTATAATTTCTTGTTCATAAGTTGATCAATATATGTCAATAATGCTCGGGTATAAGGTGTTTGAGGAGAGTTCATAACATACTGTTTCAGCAACTCAAGAGTTCTCTTCCTATCTATCTTCATTGCTCTGTTAAGTGTCTGCCTTGCATCATCTATTCTATTGAGATTCAGATAGGATATTGTGAGAACAATCAGATCAAACACATCATCAAAGCTCTTTAGATTCTCAACAACCTCATCATATCTGTTCAGGTAGAAGGCTGAATAGGAGAATAGTCTAGGGTATTTGTGTCTGATATGCTTTAGGAAATCATACGCATAATTATACTTTTTGTATTTAAGAAACGCAGAACCCAAGAGCAAATATCTAGTATCTCTGTCCTGAATACTCTTTGATATCTCTAAGATCTGATCTAATGTCTTTGTTTTCAGTATCTGGGGAATGTCTATCATCTGTATATACCAGGATCTTTGATCTCTGGTTTAGGATCGTTCTGAGATCTCTCCTGATGTTCCTGAAGGGTGTTTGTATTTATTTCCAGATCAATCCCTAACAATATGTTTGTAATCTCTCTGAATCTACCTAACAATGATATCGCTGCTGGTACATCTACATTTCCCTTTGCAGTGGTTGGTGCGAATATTACTAGATATGGGATTCTATCGTGTAGATTAGGTAGAAGTATTGCCATAGGCCCACCTATAGCACCTTCATTGATTCTCTTCATGTTATCTAGTTTGAGATCCTGAATGTTTGTGATGTAATTGTATTCGACATCATTTATACTACTTAGGAAGAACACCATGTCGATTTTATACTGCTTTATGATGTTCATGATATACTTATATAGATACACTGAAACTGCCATAGATAGGGATATCTCTGATATAACTAGATAGATTTTTACATCATATAGTGTGTTCTTGTATAGTCTCAAGGGAGACAGAGGTCGAGATTGATGAACAACAGCTACTGGAGGGAGATGTTTGCTAAATTTCTGTTCTATCAACTCAAACCCAGGAGAATATACCAGACTCAGTCCAGCGAGACTCCCTACCAGACCATTTGAATACAGAGCAACAATCAATATGTTTTTATTTCTTCTTACCATTCCTTTTCACTCTTCTCCTCACTATAGGTTCCTCTTCGTTTGTTTCTGTCTCTTCAGGAGGTGTCTGTTGCGGAATCTCTGGTACCTCAGACTTGTCAGGTATGATATATGGATGGTCTATCTGTGTTTTAGTGTTTATTCTAAATATTCTGTACATCACACATACCCCTGTGACAGATGATATGATCAGGAGAAATGATATGACAAAGAATAATAATTGCTGACCGATAACACCTATTATCATAAGAGCTATACCTAGAATTAACCTAAGCGCTCTGTCTATATCCCCTACGTTTCTTTCTAACATGTATTTATTACATTATATACCAATTTAAATCTTCACTTTGATCTCATTCCAAAGATGTATACGAGGGCAATTATCAATATGAAGATGACTATAACAATACCTACAAAACCAAAGTCTATTCCTTGAGATCTAACTAGTATGTATAATTCTACAGGCTCATAACATTGTTTCGATATTCTAATTACATACTCTCCAGGATTGTTGAAATCAAAACTTATAACTCCGTTTATAGTAATTCTATCCTGCAATTCACCATTTCTATATATTTCAGCATCAGCTGCCATTGACCTGCCTCTGTAGTCTCTCAGCTCCACCTTTATCGTCTCTCCGACAACCATCTCAACAAAATTATCTGGATATCTCTGATCTTGTATAATCACATCAATCCTATTCAATTTACCCTTATCCAAAATCACAAGATCCACTGAGTCAGACTGTCCAACCGAGTAATCACCTTCATAGTCAGATATGCATTTCAGAAGATATGCTCTGGGTTCTAGACTACCCCAAGAGATTCTGTTCGAGGTTAGAGTTGAATTCTCTAGCATCACTACAGGAGGGGAGATGAAGTAGCTATAATTTATATCTATATCTCTACAGTAATCAACATATGTCCTACGATGGAAATAGCACGAAGCCGCAGAGTAGATGTTTATAGATTGGTTTTCAGATACTACAAACACTTTCTGGATTGGGAGATAGAACATGTTTTCAGCTATATCAAACTCATACCTACCTACAGGGATTCCGTTCATCACAAGGGTTGTTGATGTTCCATCTCTTAGTAATACCATTGAAGAATTCAGATAGTATCTGACGCTTGATATAGGTCCATCTATATTTATCATTCCATTTCTGGTGTAGATACTATTTATTGTGTGGACATAGTAGTCTTTTGGTCCAGTCTGGAATACAGAGAGAATAGAAGTATTGAAATATCTTATCTCCTTCACATCTCCCTGGAGATCCAGAACAAAGAGTTGCTGATAGTAAGGTATAAATATCATATCCTCACCAAACCACACTCTGTTGCTAGGGTAGAGTTCTGATTTACCTATGAATACAGTCTGATTCCCTGTAATTATGTACAATCCCTCTGTGGTATGTAGTGATATGTATTTATTGTTTGCAAATACATCAATTATTTTCCCTAAGATTTCGAATGAAGATATGTTGTTTAGATTATTATCTAATATAGTGAGCTGTATGCCTCTATCTCTTCTATCTATAGCATAGAAGTGATTGTTAGAATGATATATAACATCTGCCTGAACATTTATATATTTCTGATTTATTATCATGTTAAGTTGATGATATTCTACTATCCCAGCAGATGTAGGTATTACAGCTCTCCTGGGCATATCCATGTATCCTTTTCCCACTATATTTCCGTAATTTGATCTGTACTCCTGCAATATCCTCCTGTCTCGAATATCATATAATATTATCCCATTCTGAGTCAACACATAGAACTGTGACCCTCCATGATGCTGCATCTGAATTATATCAAAGTCCGTCTTGACAGTGGATATTGGTAATGATAATGATAATACTAATACTATATTAAGCAAAATGAGCATCTTCCAGTCTATCTATCTCCTTGATAAGATCTTTAGGATTTTTACCATCTACAGTTATCCCCATACTTACACAAGTACCTAACAATTCCTTCACTCTGTTTCTTACAGAGAATGTGTTGGATTTATCCATACTACTCTTTGCTAATTCGATGATTTTCTTCAACGGAACATTTCCTACAGGAGCATCATGTTTCGAAGCACCTTTCTCCAATCCAGCCTCTCTCTTTATGAGTTCTGTGGTTGGAGGGATACCTACCTCTATCTCATAGTTCTGCTCTTCGTATATTATTACCACAGGTACCTTGATACCTTTGAAGTATGCTGTTCTTCTGTTTATCTCATCTATTACTTTCTGAACAGGCAGTTTTGCAGCACTCAGTGCAGGTCCTAGAGGAGGTGTTGGTTTAGCTGCACCACCATCTACCATAGCCTTTATCTCCTTTTTAGCCATGCTCTTATTCTTCTGTTATATATATTTAAAGATATCCATATATTATCAACCTCTATGAGGAACATAATAGAGTACCTCTATGAGAAGAGGCATAATGGAGAGAAACTGCTGTTCAGTGTGATAGATCCATTGGATTATCCATCGATAGATAGTGCGGTAAAGGTAGGTGTGTCTGCATACGAAGCAGGTTTTGACATGATTCTAGTGGGTGGGTCAATAGGTGTTCAGGGAGAGTTGTTAGATGAGACTGTGAGGAGGATAAAGGAAAATGTGTCTGTGCCTGTAGTTCTATTTCCAGGGAACATATCTACTGTAACCAAGTATGCAGATGGAATATACTTCATGAGCCTTCTGAATTCAAGAAATCCATACTGGATCACTAGGGTTCAACTCCTCGCTCTTCCTATAATAAAGAGACTCAATATTCAGATAATTCCTACTGCATATGTTGTAGTTGAGCCAGGTGGTACTGTTGGTTGGGTTGGTGATGTAGATCTAATACCCCAGTCCAAACCTAAACTTCTGAGTGGTTTTGCATCACTAGCAGAGGTAATGGGATTCAAGATATTCCTAGCTGATGTAGGTAGTAACGCAGATAGACACGTTCCTCTAGAGGGAATATCTGAGATGAGTGAGAATACCAAAAACATACTCAAGATAGTTGCTGGAGGTATCAAGACCCCTGGTCAACTCAGAGATATATACAGAGCTGGTGCTGATGGGGCGCAAATAGGGACTGTTCTCGAGAGAGGTGAAGCTCCTGAATTGTTTGCTAGAGTGAAGAGAGAATGGAAGTAGGTTTTGTGATATCAGATTCGAATACTAGAGAGTTTAGGTTTTTAGTTAGGAGAGATGCTAGATTAGATAATAACATGTTCGTGATAACAGATAGTGGTGTGTTTGGTAGGGTGGTGGATATAGATGGTATGAACAATCTGCTAAGTGACAGTGATATATTAGTCTATTACGATGAGATTCTCAAATACATGGTTCCAAGTAGAGATAATTATAATATCGCTCGTGTAAAAGTCTATGGTAATCTGAAGAGCAGTTCAGTGGATAGAGTTAATACCCCTCCTTATCCCGGTGAGAGCGTTAGAGTTCTGGAATGGAACGAATTGAGAGGTTTATTAGGATTGTCTGATTCAGATGATAACATTGTTATAGGCAAAGTTCTACCCTATAACCAAGACATACACATCGATCCATACAGATTGATAGAGAAACATTTTGGAGTATTAGCTATGAGTGGTGCAGGGAAGAGCAATCTCATCTCAGTTCTACTCCAGGAACTCACTGAGAGAGATATTAAAATACCTGTAGTGGTGTTTGATATACACAACGAATACTACAACTTCAGTCAAGTATATCCTAGGAAATTCACCTCTATCCCATCCCACACCATAAAACTGAGTAGAACATATCTCAACTCTGATATAATAGGGCTATTAGCAGATGATCTCACTGAGGTTCAGAGTTATATCTTAGATGATATACTGTCCAAGCTAGATAATCCTAGCATAGATCAACTTATAGATTACATCAAACACATGGTACATGAATCCAAAGAGGGACAACATAGGAGATCTCTACAGGCCCTGTTGAGAAGATTACAATCTATAAAGTCTCTGGATGTATTTGGAGATATAGGTTTAGAGGATAAGATTGCACTGTTGAGAAATGGAAAGTCTCTTGTAATAGATTTCTCTGATGCA
The DNA here is from genome assembly GCA_025058915.1 of Microcaldota archaeon. Lineage (GTDB taxonomy): Archaea > Micrarchaeota > Micrarchaeia > Anstonellales > J096 > JAADEL01. Next base: position 19,597 of record JANXEC010000003.1, read on the forward strand.
CATAATGATAGAATACTAACCACCAAGGCCTCTGTTCTGCTCAAAGAACTATTTGAGAGAAGAAAGAGAGGTGAAATACCTCCTGTGTTAGTAATCATAGAAGAGGCTCATCTGTTGGCTTCTTCAGAGACAAACAGAGAGAGCAGGATGAGCCAGATGATACTCACTAGAATCGCTAGAGAAGGGAGAAAGTTCGGTATATGTCTAGGCATAGTATCTCAGAGACCTTACTACCTGAATCAAACCATAATGGCTCAACTGAATGTTCAGATATTTCTGAGAATAGTGAATCCATATGATATCGACTATGTACGATCCATAGGTGAACAACTCACAGATGATGACATGGCTTCTATCCCAAATCTCCTCCCTGGAGAGGCAATAGTATCTGGATTGCTGAAGTATCCTCTCTTCGTAAAGTTCAGACTTGCAGACCAGAGACTCAGGTCGAATTACCAGAATCTCAGAGACATGGTTAAAAACTACTGGTCAAATAGAGATCAGAGGTACATATCAAACATAGATTTATAAACCCTTTGTTGGTTAGTAAATATTAGATTTTGGGTGAAACTATGCCACAGATAATTCGTATTCTTGAGAAAGAGGGTTTAGAACCAGAGCTCATTCTTGAGAATGTTGCATTGTATTTAGATCGAGATGGATCTGTGCTAACAAAATTCTCGCCTCAGGACTTGGCGGATTACATAAATGAATTCGTAGATGAGCAAGCATACATTACAGTTCAGAGCAAGGTTGATTCTAAGCAGGAACTCGAATGGATGTATAACAAATTACAGAGACTTAGAGAGGGTAGGGCATTCATGCTCATAGCAATAGACTACACAACAGACAGATTAGCAGGGATTCTTGAATTGATTCCATTCAGTTTCCCATTTCAGCATAGTTGTGAGTTCAGTATCAGCGTCAGAGCAAGCTATAGGGGAAGAGGTCTTGCAAAGGAGATGTTCAGAATAGCAATCAGAGAGGCTAAGAGGATGGGATACATAAACCTGCATCTCTATGTGAGTGCCGAGAACAAAGCTGCAATCAAACTTTATAAGAAGCTAGGATTCAAGACCATAGTTAAACTCAAGAAAGAGAGATATCATTATGGAAGATTAGTAGATGAGATAATGATGGTGTACACAGGAAAGTATAGAATGTAATCAGAGATAAATTTAAAAAGACAAGAGCCTATAATATATCGGTGAGATCATGGGAGAGAAGGTGGGGAATGAGTTAATAAAGAAGGAGAAAGGGTATCTCTATTACGTAGGGAAGGATGGGAAGGTATATAGAGTGCCTATGAAGTACATGAGATCCAAGGTAAAGAGCACTGCTCCAGAAGCTGTATCCAAGGAGATGATAAAGAGAGAACAGGGATATCTATACTACGTGGGTAAGAGTGGTTACGTAGAGAGAGTCAAGGCAAACAGAGGGAGGAAGAAGGTTTAATCTCTTGTCTCTCACTCTTTTCCATATTGTTTTAACATCAAGTTTTAATATCTTTCCTCAATATACTTAGTGTATACACTAATGAGGTGTTGGTTATGGAAGATGAGAAGGATAAGAAAAATACAGCTGAACAGGATATTACTGCTGATGAGCAAAAAGATATAGCTGTGGAGGAGATAGAGATAGAGGAGGAGATAGAGATAGATAATAAGTTAGAAAAGATAGAACCTAAGAGGAATAGACCAGACTTCAGGGTCTTACAGCTCATTATAGACAAAGAAGGTAAATCTAAGTTCGAAGAAGTAGGTGCAATGTGGATACATCAGAAGAAGGATGGAAAGTCCTTCTATGTAATGAGAATAGGTAAATTGAAACTATTTGTGTTCAAAAACGAATGAGGGTGATGTTATGAAAAACCTAGAGGATCTGAAGGGTGTTGGCCCTGCAACTGCACAGAAACTGAGGGATGCAGGATATGTATCTATAGAGATACTGGCATCGGCCTCACCGTATGAGATAGCAGAGAACACTGGGTTACCTATAGAACTATGTAAGAGTATAGTTGAACAGGCCAAAGAGGAGATTAATGTAGAGATAATGTCTGCATATGATATATACCAGACTAGACAATCGGTTAGTAGAATAACCACAGGGTCTCAAAAACTTGATGAACTCTTGGGTGGAGGTGTGGAAACCCAATCATTGGTAGAGTTCTATGGTAAATTCTCTAGCGGCAAGAGTCAGGTTGGTTTCCAGCTCTCTGTGAATGTGCAATTACCAAAGAACAAAGGTGGACTGGAGGGTAAAGTGATATTCATAGACACAGAATCGACATTTAGGCCTGAGAGAATAGTTGAGATGGCTAAACACAAGGGATTGGATCCAGAGGAGGTATTGAGAAATATATTTGTTCTAAAACCCCAGAGTAGTGAAGAACAGATCATAGCAGTTGAGAAGTTAGAGTATAAACTTAAGGAAGATAATGTTAAACTTATAGTTGTAGACTCTCTTACCTCACATTTCAGGGCGGATTTCATAGGCAGGGGTAGTCTGAGTGACAGACAGCAGAAGCTGAACAAACACATACACACTCTCCAGAGATATGCAGAAAAATACAATCTTGCAGTGTATTTCACAAATCAAGTCATGGAGAATCCTGGGATAATGTTTGGGGATTCTATAACTCCAATAGGGGGTAATGTACTGGCACATGCAGCAACCTATAGAGTGTATGTAAGGAAGAGTAAGGATGATAAGAGAATTGCCAGATTGGTTGACTCGCCAAATCTCCCAGAGCGAGAAGTGATTTTCAGAATTACCTCTGCTGGTGTAACAGATTGATGTTCTGTATCGATTGTGGAAAACCTGCAGAAATAGATGTTAGATGTAGAGATTGCTATAGGAAGAGAATAGATAGAGATCTTTTCAAATATAAATTCCAAATATGTCCGAGTTGTGAGAAAGTGAAAGTAGGAACAGAATGGAAAGAGAATCATAGGGCTATTGATAGATACATAGAGGATCGCCTGAGGAGATATTTTGATGATGCGAGGGTTGATTCTGAGGAGAGAATTGTGATACTGACCAAACAGAACATAGATTTTGAATTCACTCTAGATATAGAATTTGAGGAGAGATTGTGCCCTACATGCAGCAGAATCTCAGGAGGATATTACGAAGGGGAAATCCAGCTTAGAGGCAAATATACAAAAGGATTACTCAAGGCGATTACTAGTATGTTCGATAGGATTGAGAATCCCTACTCTGTGAAAAATCTCAAAGAAGGGACAGATATAAGATTCTTCTCATCCAAGAAAGCACTAGAGACAGTTAGAGAATTAGGATTGAAATACAGACTCTCGAGGAAACTCCATACTCAAATCCAGGGAAAGCGTAAGTATAGACTTACGATACTGATCAGAGATGATGATAACAACAATTAACACAGTTTCATCTACTATCCTGTTCATATTACTACTGGTCAGCAATCCATCTGACAGAGTACTTGTTTTCCTGGCAAGTCTTGCATTGTATATATTTGCACTCATCAATTCTATTGGTATGAACCAGCCTTATTGGGAACTGCAGCATGAGACAGTGAAGATAGGAATACTAGATGGATTGTTGATGTTTGGTATAGGAATATTAACGTCTTTGAATATTCTAATCTATCTGGGATTATTCAGAATGTTTCAGTCAATTCTGTCCCATCTGTTCTTTGAGATATACAGAAGATTACTATGAAAAATATCTATAGAGGCATTAGGGTAGAGAGAAAGTTGAGAGATATACTCAGGCAGAATGGATATTTGGTTATCAGAGCTGCAGGATCTGGATACGATACTCCTGATCTCATAGCTCTAAAGAATGGTAGGGCTGTGATAGTAGAGGTTAAAACTACCAAGAGAGATGTTATATATTTCAGAAGAGAACAATACAATAACATGAAGGATTTTTTTGATAATGGTTTTAATGTTGTGGTGGCAGTGTATAGATCTGGTGAGTTTAGATTCTATGGATTTCTAGAGATAGTAGATACTGGAAAACGTCCTAAACTAGATCTCTCATCTTTTCATACCACAGATCTATCTATATTTTAATAACTATATCAAAAGGATAGTCGGACTTTTCATATATCCCTATCACTGCACCTCCATCACCAGCACCACTGATCTTTGCTCCCAATACTCCTCTGGATTTCATTTTCTGTATTTCCCGATCAATTTCGTAATTAGATACTCCGATTCTCCTTAGAAGTTCATGATTCTTGTTGATAGCATCTGATAGAAGATATATATCGCTTTGTTCTATTGACGATACAGCTAGATTGAATAAATCATCATATTCTCTTTCTATCTCTGTGAACTCTTCAGGATTTCTCTCTTTGAACTCTCTAACACTTCTAATTATATCTCCTGCTCCTCTCCTTCTGGGAAATATCTTTATACCGAGATTCACATCGAAATCTAATTTAAGATAAGATATTTCTACACTATCTTTTACTCTCTGATATATAATAGGTTTGTTGTGGATTGCCATGTATACATCTACACCCGAGCTGTTTCCATGAAAGTAATTCTCCATAACTTTGGCTACCTCAAATAATCTCCTATCATCAATTGACATTTTAGTTTCATCAAGAATTGCTCTCAACGTGGCTACGCACAGTGCGGCTGAGGAACCTAGACCTGCAGACTCAGGGAGGTTAGAATCGATCTTAGATATACCCAAACTATCATTCAATCCCAATTCCTTTCTGGCTATTTCAACTATGTTTGAAAGTTTATGATCTTCTGGAATTACACTATATTTAAGTACTTCAACCGATATATATCTGTCCAGAGGCAATACTATAGATTTATGACCATACACTACAAAATGTTCCCCAACTAATATTACCTTTCCGTAACCAACACCTTTTCCCATGAAGTTATGTTTTGATGGGAGTTTAAATAGATTTTCTCTAATTATTTACTGAGCAGGGGTAGCCAAGTCTGGTCAAAGGCGCAGGATTCAGGGTCCTGTCCCGTTGTGGGTTCGTGGGTTCAAATCCCACCCCCTGCACCTACCACAAATCC
>JANXEC010000040.1:0-2308 GCA_025058915.1 Microcaldota archaeon
CTGCTGAGAATATACGATTATTACGATACATTCAAAACTATATATTGCTCATATATAATTGCTAAAACATATTATAAGAAAATATAAGAAAAACATATAAGTAAACAATCAGAAGATTTTAATACAGATCATAACATATATCAAACAGGATGAATGAGATACTTAAGGAGTATTTCAGTAATATCTCCAGCAAGGCACTGGAGCAATATGAAATAGCCCAGAGAGCAAGACAGAGAGGTTATGATCCAGAGAATTATGTAGAGATAAGCATAGCAAGAGATCTAGGAGATAGAGTAGAGGGACTTCTAGGTATTTCCGGTGTGAAGGACAGGATGAGAGAGCTAGAGAGGAGTATGTCTAGAGATATGGTTGCTTTTCAGATAACCAGAGAGATAGCCAGAGGAGAACTCCTATCCATACAGGATAGAGAGAGAAGAATAGATCTAGCAGTCAGAGTCGGTACAGCAATCCTAACTGATGGAGTATTGGTTGCACCTACTGAGGGAATATCTAAGGTGAAGATAAAGCGATGGGAGAATGGAGAGTATGTATCTATCTATTACTCTGGACCTATTAGGAGTGCTGGGGGTACTGCTGCTGCTCTGACAGTGTTGTTAGCAGATCTGGCCAGGAGGGAAAACAACATCCCCCCTTACAGAGCACCTGATAGGGAGATACTGAGAGTGGTAGAGGAAGTAAATATATACGATAGAGATGTAGCTAGACTACAGTACAAACCTCCTGACTCTGATGTGGAGAGAATAGTGAGAGGACTCACAGTCCAGGTGAATGGAGAACCTACAGAGGAATTAGAGGTTATGAATTATAGAGGAATAGCCACGGTTGAAACTGATAGGATCAGAGGAGGAGTACCTCTGGTTATATGCGAAGGTATTGCACAGAAGAGCAAGAAGATCAAGAAATACGTGGAGAAACTCAAGATAGATGGATGGGATTTTCTATCTCAGCTAGAAGGTATAAAGATCTCTGTCTCAGAGAATACTACAGTAGATGCTAGCTATCTAGAGGGAACTGTGGCAGGTCGACCAATACTGTCATATCCATCATCAGTGGGAGGATTCAGAATAAGATACGGTAGGAGCATGACAAATGGACTGATGGCTAAGAATATACACTACAAAACCATGCTGCTACTTGGTGGATTCATAGCAAACGGAACACACATCAAAATCGAGAAACCAGGCAAAGGAGCAGTTGTTACATCCCATGATAACATTTATCCTCCTGTAGTGAGACTTAAGAATGGAGATGTAATGATAGATCCTCCAGAGGAACTGTTGGATCAGGTTGAGAAGATACTATTTCTAGGAGATATACTTATTACCTATGGAGACTATCTGAAATCGAACAATCCTCTGTCTCCATCAGCATATGTAGAGGAATGGTGGAGACTGGAAAATCCGAACATCCCTACTCCATCAGATCCGCAGGAGGCTCTAAGGATCGCTAAGGAGAGATCCACTCCTGTTCATCCAAGATATGTTCTGTTCTGGAGGAATATAGATCTAATGAGTTTGCAGAGGTTAGCTCAGGGTGTTGCTGATAGGATAGATGATATAGAGATACATATAGATCTATCCCTTAAGGATATACTCGAGAGAATATATCTACCTCATAGAGTGATAGATGGGAAGATAGTCTTAGATAGATACTATTCTGATATACTCAGGATGAACTTAGGAGGAAGAGATGGAATAAATAAGATACTGAACAGTCAGAATAGGAATGTTCTAGAGGTACTCTCTGAGGCAGCTGGTGCTAAGATACCAGACGTCTGTGGAACATACATAGGTGCTAGGATGGGTAGACCTGAGAAGGCTAAAGAAAGGGAAATGGAAGGATCTCCGAACATATTGTTCCCTCTTGGATCGCAGAGAGATTTTCAGAAATACAGAGGAGAGAAGGTCGAGATAGCAATATACGATTGCTGTGGGAGGAGAAGCATTTATCCAAAATGTTCTGAATGTGGAAACAGAGCCAAATACATAGGATCTTACGATATCACTCTAGATGAAGTGTACGATCTTGAGGGGGAATTGAAGAGATTGAAACAAAAATATGGAGAGATAGATAGGTTCAAGGGAGTTAAAGGACTGTTCAGCAAGGACAAAATACCAGAGTATTTAGAGAAAGGTTATGTGAGAGCAAAATACAGAATACCTGTAAACAAAGATGGCACCTCTAGATTCGATGCAATAAACATAACTATGACTCATTTCAGACCCAGAGACATAAATGTCTCGGTCGAGAGATTGAGGGAACTTGGATACAGAGTGGATTATAGAGG
>JANXEC010000040.1:2318-4150 GCA_025058915.1 Microcaldota archaeon
AGACATAATAATCCCTAAGGGAGCTCTGGATTTTCTCTACAGAGCAGGTAGGTTTATAGACGATATCTTAGTGAATGTCTATGAGATGGAACCATACTACAGATTCAGATCACCTGACGATGTTATAGGGACATTAGTTATTACCCAATCCCCCCATACATCTGCAGGGATACTGGCTAGAGTGGTGGGTTGGAGTGATGTTGAAGGTATATTTGCAAACCCTTTCCTGCATGCTGCAAAGAGGAGGAATGTAGATGGAGATGAGGATTCCATATTTCTTCTGCTTGATGGATTCCTGAACTTCTCCAAGAGATACCTAGAGAACAAAACAGGAGGACAGATGGATGCACCTATAGTTTTAATACTGAACATCAATCCAAAGGAGGTTGACGATGAAGTCTATAACATTGAAATCGAACCTTACTCTCTGGATTTCTATAAGGCAACTCTAGAGTCTAAAATGCCATCTGATGTGAAAGTGAGAATAGTTCAGAATGCTCTCGACTCATTCACATATCCATTATTCCATCTAACCCATATTCAGGATCAACTCATAAGAGGACCTCTTAGATCTTCATACAAGACATTAGATAACATGAAAGACAAGATAGATGCTGAACTCAGGATAATGAACAGAATAGCCGCAGTAGATATAAAAGATGCAGTTCAGAGAATAATTAATGATCATTTCTTCCCTGACATCTACGGAAACCTGAGGAAGTTTGCAAAACAGGAATTCAGATGCAAAAAATGCAATACTAAATTCAGGAGACCTCCACTAGATGGAAAATGTACTGAATGTGGATCAGAACTCCAACTCACAATAACAAGAGGTAGTATTCAGAAGTATCTGGATATTGCTCTTAAATTAGCAGAGGATTACGAGATAGATCAATACTACAGAGACAGACTGAGACTACTTAAGCTCAGTATCGATAGTATGTTTGGGGAGGAAGATAATAGACTGAGTGATGATGAGATTATTGACATAACCAGTGTCAAGAAGCAAGATACTAAAAAGATCTACATGGGTGATCTCTCTGATATCATCAGTCCAAGAGGGTAAGGCTATAATAGATATCACAGGAGTATTCTACAATCCATTCATGAAACTCAGTAGAGACATATCTGTTGAAGTTATCAAGAGGATAGATGACAATCTTAGGGTCTTGGATGCTTTCTCAGCATCAGGCATAAGAGGAATAAGATATAAAACAGAGGGCAGTAATGTGGAACATGTAGATTTTCTGGATGCTGATCCTCGAGTTGAGAACACTCTGAAACAGAATCTATCTAGGAATGGTATAGATGGAAATGTATTTATCACAAGATTCGAGGATTTCGATAGGTTTAATGATTACAACTTCATAGAGATAGATCCATTCGGATCTCCTTCTAAATACATACCAGCTCTGCTATCCAGAATGAGAAGAGATAGATTTTATCTATCTGTAACAGCTACAGATACAGCAGTGCTGTGTGGTAGACACGGAGATGCATGCAGAAGAAACTATATGGGAATTCCTATGAGAGGGAGAACATGTCATGAGACTGGTCTAAGGATACTCTTGGGATACATAGCAAGAGTGGCATTCATATACGAATATAATATCATCCCTATGATCGGTTTCTACTACAGGCATCAGATGAAACTCATACTAAGACTAGAAAGAGACATCAAGGGTATATACAACACTATGGATAGATTGAACTATTTACACAGAGACAGAGAGTTAAGGTGGGGGATAGGAATTAGAGAGAATGTAGATCTAGTAGGACCTCTCTGGGTAGGGAGTTACTACTCAAGAGAAATGATCCAAGATATTGATATT
>JANXEC010000041.1 GCA_025058915.1 Microcaldota archaeon
GTGAAATATTAGAATCAATGACAAATGAATCTAACAGACAACAGATAGGAATAGAGAGAGAGGAATTTGCTAAACAACTAGCAGAGAGGATGAGAAAAATAAGGGAGGTTTTAGAAACATTTAATCCTATGAGTGAAATATCAAAGTATCTCACTCTGAACGATGCTCTAGCTCGAATATCTGTTGAAGATCCAGAGACGTATGGAAAAATAGTTGTGAGTATTAACGAGCTCACGAGACACATAGTTGAGAATGATGAATTGAGACAGGTGATCAGAGAAGAGCTAAATGAAGAAGAGAGAAAGTTACTTCTGATGATTGCATATAGTACTGTGAGGGATAGAGATGATTATGATAATGTAAACCAGGCATCTGAATTACTAGGTTTCCAGCCTTCACAGATATTTGAGGATGTTGTATATATTCAGGTTGATAAGCAGAACTTGCATGAAGAATCTAAAGAGAATAATCCTACAGAACCAACACAGAGGTATTTGGACAAAATAACCAGAAGTGAACAGATAGGAGAAGCTGTAGAGGCTCTTATAGATGAGAAACTAGATATGCAAATGGTAATGAGCAATCCATATCTAGCACATATGTTGAATGCAATAGCTGCTAGGTTGATTGCCACTGGAAAATTACCTTTCCCTCCAGACGGATTATCTCTAGGTGAATATTTGATCTCAGCCCTATCAGAGAATCAAGAGCTTAGAGAAGAGTTTAAGAAGATAGAAGAATCTAAAGAATTACAGAGCGCATTAGGGATTGAGATTAAGAATATAGATCAGATATTGAAAGAGAGAAAAGAAATAGTAATTCGAATTATGAACAAAAATCCTGATAGTGATGCCCGGTTATTAGCATTATTATTTGAGCTATCTAGAAAACAATTATAATTCATGATAATAACTGTTTTTCTGATTCTTGCTCTGTATGGTTGGGCGGGAACAGAGGAAGAGGTGTATCGGAGATATTACAACGACTCTTCAGATTTATTCCATCCTGAATTGATGTATAGATCAACCATAGTTCTAGAGAATATACACAGAGGACAATATCTGAGTCTAGATAGAGTTAATAGATATGTAGATAGTATGTTTGAGGAGTTTAGGAGAGGTAGAGATTACTTTAGATCCTGCTATCTTTTCTATAACATGTCACTGAATTTCTGTAGCAATCCGGTTCTTGTTAGGTCGTATTTTCAGGGTAAGTCTGAACAGGAACTCCGGGATGAGATGCAGTACAACTCTCTGTATAGTCTGATATTTGGTGTTAGGATTGTAGAGATATCTAGAGAGGTATATGATAGTGAGAATAACAGAACATACACCGAATACGATTATAGACTGGAGAGTTCTGGATACTCTAACTGTCTGTTGTTGGCGTTCTCCCTTCTGTATCTACCAGCTAAGTTAGTGATTTTCATAATGGCTACTAATTATATATCTGGAATGATATCAGGGGATGAATGTAGAGTTGCCACTGTGTATTATCGATCCTATCTGGAGAACCTCGGAGCTGTGATGAATATTCAGAGAGAGGAACTATCAAGATCTCTTGAAGAATTGAATGCTATATACACTATATTTAGGGACAATGGAGGTTGTAGTTTCTATCCTGAAATCTGTAGAAGATCTGAAAATCTAATACATAACATTACAAATACTCTCAGAAGATACAACACAACCGTAGATCGAATGCTAGAGGATCACCACGAACTCAGTATTCTATCGACATCTCAATACAACCAATCTCTCCTCATGAAGACCACACTTACCAACATCACAGATACTACCAGTAGAGAGAACCAGATGTTGTTAGAGAACCTAGCAGAACGTACTATTCTTAGATACTGTGCAGATGAGATGCTCATATATGTTGATTATCAGTTCAGAGATGGTAGTCCTAGAGATCACTGCCTTGAGGCGTATTCTTTGATCAGTATGTATAGGGACACGGATAGTGTTCCTCGTGAACTCTTCTTCCTGAACTCCTATCTCAAGACTCTTGATTCGAAGATCAACAAATACAATTCGCTGAATGACAAGGCATATGACAAGGCAAGAGTAGCAATTGATGCATTGAGGAAGAGGTTACATCAACAGATCTCCAAGGCGAAATTGAGTGATGAAGTCAAGAGAAGGATTCTATCTGAAATAGATCGAGACAGAGCAACTCTTGGAGAAACGTATTTGTTCTTGAAGAATTTCAGGATTCAGGATTATTCAGATTCCCTGCAGCTCATTACTAGAATCGAAGATTTAATCCAGAGGGCAAAGAGAGATGAGATAGATGTAAGTATAGAGGAAATGTTACTGGCATCGGCCGATCAGGAAGATCTATATAGGATAGAACAATCAATATACATGAAAGCCAGAACGAAATATAATTATCTCCTCGATATGAGATCTCAAATTGAACATCTCATATCAAAACTACCTCCTGGAACCTCGAGATCATATATAACCGAGCTGAGGAGAATAGATGGAGGGAATCTGAGCATAGAGAACAACATAGGGAATCTCAAGAGCATCGACAGACAGTATTCAGAATTATTGATCAGACTGAGAGCCGAGGTAGTAGAATACCTTAAGAACTCTCTCAACATAGATTACAGAGTGATCTACCCTGAGAGATTCTATACAGATACAGAGACCAGAGTATATCTGATCGTGAATGTATGTAATCCTTACGATATAGATCTTTCGAACATTAGGATCCCTACAAATCCAATACTGAATGAATTCAAACTAAATATCCAAATTCCTCATTTAGAGGCAGGAGGATGTAGAACATTTGAGGCATATAGAGAGGAAGTGTTTGCTGAGTCAAGTATCATAAGGAAGAGTGCCACTCTAATCGATGCTGTATTGAAGACAAATCATATACTAGTCATAAAGTCTCGGCTCAATGGAATAGCTGTGTATCAGGGTAATGAATATCGTGTGAATATTGGCGAGAACAGATTTCAGATCACTGAGGAGAGAGTGGTACCTCTGTACTTCAGAGAGATTAGAGAGAATAATACTGTGATCGTTGAGATAGAGTGGAGATATGGTAACTATGAGTCAATAAATGTATCATACAGAGGGATGAGACCATGTGGAGTTAGAGGGAATGTGTTTAGATTCTGTAACACAACATCTGAAGTGGCACCGATCTATCAGAACCTCCTGAATGTAACGCTGAACAACACATCTCATATTCCCGAGCAGATAGAGACAATTCTGAACAATACAAATAGAAACAGAACTATATCATACATTAATAGCACACTCTCAAATCTTACCAATAGAACAAATATCTCCCTAAACATATCAAATATCTCTAGAGAGGTAGATCTGAATAATCACACTGAAGTGTCTAAGTATATAGACAGGAAAACAGAGCAGTACATAAAGGAGCTGTTCAATATCCTCAAGAATGCTATGAAGAGTAATGAGGCATATGGATATCTCACTCTTCTGTACAGCAAAGCATTGGCTGGAAACAGATCAGCACTGCAGGAGATGGAGAGGATGTATGATAAGATGATGAATAGATCATCTATGAACTTCAGCTTCCTGGATAGATATGAAATTGAGTATGTTCCTGAGTACTTTGACTTGAATCCTAAGAGTCTCAGGGAGAGAGCAAACAGGATATCTGAACTGTATCTATATGACGAATCCAAAGCATTACAGGAACTAGATACACTCAAAAGTACTCTGGATGGACAGTATGAGACGGCTAAGGACAGGATAAGGTTGTTGTTATCGAAGTATTCTGAGGAAGATAGGAATAGAGTGGAAAGAATGCTCCAGCAGAACAGGATCAAAGATGCCCTTGCCTACATGAAATCTACCAAACCCATATCTGCAGCATCTAGAGAGACTAAGCAGGAGACAGGTCATGATCTAAGAATATATGCCTTAGGTGTTGTGTTGCTAATGATAGGGATAGTTGTTTATTACATTCTAACCAAGAGAAAGAGAGAACCTGAGTTCAGAACACTTGAGGAGGATAATAAATAAAAACATATTCTGAGAAAGAGCAAACATGAG
>JANXEC010000042.1 GCA_025058915.1 Microcaldota archaeon
TCTGACTGGTCTCATCTGAACTAATGCTGATGAATTAGGTGCGATAGGACCTAATAGTATGGGCTTTCTTCCAAACTCACATTCTATTGTACCAACAGGATCCTCGTTCCATATCTCCTGTCCATCTATAGATGCATTCAGCATCACATATCCTGGAGAATTACCAAGGTTTGATACATTTACAACTATATACATCTGCTGACCTCCTACGAAATTGTTTCTGATATTCTGGGAATCATCAACCAGAATAACTCTATTTATGACATAGTCAGAGTATTCTGTAACATTAAATTGTAATTCCATCATGTTATTATCTTTTCTTAGCTCTGGTAGGATGTTGTTAGGGTCTATAACACCTCTTGCTCTGTAGTTTCCTAGTCCTAATCTACTGCTGCTAAATCTAGGGTGGAATTCTGGTGAGGTATTGGTAATATTTACAGATAGAGATTGATCATAGATATAGATTTGGATTCCATTCAGGTACGCTCCAACTTGTGTAGTTGCAGCAAGTTCTCCTATATTCTTGATAGTTGACTCAACTTTCACTATGCTTCCATACTTAGGAGATGAGACTATTTGGTCTGGTATATATGGCATACTAGATCTATACACTATTCTATCTGCTCGTATAGGATCTTGTATACATATCCTATCAAATATCGAACAGCTCCCTAATCTGAATGCACACGTATTTGGATCCTGTGCATATGTTACATATTTCAGCTGTGAGACATCATGGATTGTAAGATTTATGAACGCAAAGTCTGGGAATTCACCACTTACATCCCCCTCATCAACTGCCTCTACGAATGGTATATTGAGATTATTCCTGACTATGAAAGGAGGTCTCTCATTCAAGTGATCGGATATCAATACACTGAGATTCTTAGTCTGAGGTGTGATTCTTAGATATCTAAGCTCAGGTCTAAAGATCATTGGGGACGCCACCTGACTGATCATGTTATAAGTAATTATAACTCTTACGAATGGCGAAATGTTATCGAGTCTAAGTCTAACACCGTTTCCCATCCAACTGATAGGTATGTATCTTCTTTCGACTCTATCTGGATATATATAGGTTACATGTGCTGTTGTAGATGATAAATATGCCTCTCCAGGATTCCATCTGTCAATGTATGTAGCATTTATCATACTAGCAAAGAATGGATTGATTATTTCTGCTCTTATCTCCATGTTCGAGAAGTATCTACTCACTCTCTTGCTGATGATGGTTCTTGGATAATAGACAGAAATACCCTGATCATTCAATATTATTATCTCAAGATCTCCGTCTCTGTCAAGATCTGCTGATGCCAAACCTTTTACCTCTGTATTAACTCTAAACAGAACCTTCTTGAATATTGAGCTATTCTGAATGTAATTAGCCTCTATCTCACCTTCTTTATCTCCTGTTATTATTGCACTTAGGTTTCTAATATATGGATCTGAGATGGTTACATACAAGTCCTGTTCATTACCTAGGTTTCTTGTTACATAGGATATGTTGGTGTATGGATATTCAATTATGTTTATCTGCCCGATTCTATCTCCGATTGCAAAGTCCATATATTGATCATTATTGAAGTCCAAAGCTGTTAAACCAATTCCATCTACAGGTATTGATACATTAGCTCTCACGAAGCTTCCATTCTGATTGTAGTAGATTGTAAATATACTATTCTCAAACACCATTCCTAGATCCAACAACCCATCCACGTTTGCATCTGTTGATGTTATTGATCTGATTCCGAAAGGAGCGTTGAATGCTAAATGATCATCTACAAAAACGTTTGTACCCTGTACACCTATCAAATTCATTCTAGATGTGGAATTGATGTAAGAAGTTGTTAATGAAGAGTAGGATCTATTACTTATCTTAGATATTGCTCCTGTAATAGGATGAATTGTGTATGTTCCTGATAGGTTGGAGAAGATTATGTAATTCAATCCATCTCCGTACACATCTCCGACTGATATAGATATTGGAGCTACACTGAAGAATCTCTCTGCAAAATCAGGAGCTACCGATTCAAATGTGATTGGTAGGATTGGGACAATGTAGATATTCGTGATATTCTCGAGCTCTATCTCTCTGACTCTGAGAGCTATATAGAATGGAGATGTAACCTGAGCAGGAATGTTGATCCTTATCGATCCGGATCTTGACTGAGATCTAAGTAGATTATAATTCTGATCAAAACCAACTATTTCGCAGCTCACAGCACTAGGACATATCACTTCAGCAGTTACATTCAATGCATTATCGTCTCCAGTGTTTGTGATTGTGAATGGTATAGTGTAAGAGATGTTCTGTGGGATTTCACTTATGTTTACTACATTCATCTGGAGTTCAGGAGAAGCAGTAGGGAATGATAGAAGATGACTGAATCTCTGTTGATCTACATACACCACTATTCTGATCAAGTTAGGTAGAAGGTTTATGCTCTTAGATATGTTAATACTATACATCTTGATTTCAGATACGTTAAGATTACCTATAGATATGTTATTAGGAGAACAATTAATATTTATGCATTGTATTTCCATTGAGACGTTTTGAGCAGATTTTCTCCCTATGTTAGATATTCTAATAGGTAGGTTCGTTAGAGTGTTTCTTCCAATCGATGATATGGAACTAGTTGTGATTGAGATAATAGGAATTCTTGTTGGTATGCTATAGCTCTGGGTGTTTGATCTTATTCCATCAGATAGGGTTATAGAGATATTGTAGGAGCTTGCATTATAGCTGAAAGGTAGGTTGATTGATACATTTAGTTTTGTGTCGTTAGTGAGTTCTATGATGTTTGTTTCAATACTACATCCTGAACAACTGATACTCAAAGACATTGCTGAATAGAAAGGATCTCTATATATGGTTAGATTAGCTATGTTATTACCGAACTCTAGCTCTGTATAGGATAGATTGAAACTCAGATTAGGCTGAATTATTTCGAGTGATGAGATAAACGAAGCATTTATTCTGTTTGTTGAACATCTCATAGTTACATTTCTCATTCTAGAAGTCTCAAACCAAGGTAGTCTTAGAGTTAGGTTGATTGTAGAATTAGAGTTAGGTGCTAGCTGCAAATCTCTTGGGTTCAATTCACATATCCAACCAGCAGGGCAATCCACAGAACAACTGATGTTGTTTGATATGTTTCTTAGATTCGTGATATTCACATTCAGAGAGTTATTTCCTAATACTAGAGATTTGTTCTCAATAATTATTCTGATATCGCTGTCGAATATCACAAATATCTGCTCTGTGAAGTTAACAGATGGAGTGGATGCAAGTATTATTATACTCTCCATTACCCCAGCTGAAGCTAGGGGAGTTATGTTAAATACATGATCACTAACATTCATCTCATTTAGGAACACATTCTGTGGAGTCACTGAACACAAGATATGAGTAGGACAGATGAGACTAACATTTACTTGAGTAGGTATTCCTCTATTGATGATTGAGAATGTAGTGGAATCGTTTCTAGATAGATTGTAATAGAACTGACTTACAATATCGAGATTAGGCTTGACATTTATCATGGAATAGTTGTAGCTCCTAATGAGTATCTCTCTATAACTAGTGTAAAGTGATACTGATACATAATTTCTCCAGTTAGAGATGGAATTACTTATGTTTACAGTATATGTTACAGGTACAGATGGGGATAATGTTAGAGATCTTGGGGTAGAATAGCAGATTGTGTTATCGCTACATACTACCCAAGCTGTGATGTTTATAGAATAATTCTCGAGATTGATTATTGTGAAATTCACGCTTATGTTCTCTCCTACTCTGATTCTAGTAGGCATGTTATGAATTATCTGAAGATTCATTCTCTTGGCCTGTATAATGAATGTTTTTGCATCTGATCTGAGTTCATTGTAGGCAATTAGAGTACAATTCTGATCGAATCTAACCATGTTTATGTATGCCCCGAATGTAATACTTT
>JANXEC010000043.1 GCA_025058915.1 Microcaldota archaeon
ATTGATACAATCACAAAGAGCCATGCTACTAATAGACTTCTGGTCATGTTTATTTAATATCTATCTGGATTTAAAATCTTACATTGAGCCCTAGGTTAAAATTAAATCTTCCTTGTTCTGGATTATAGCTCAGATTGATATTAAACTGTTTATTATTATCATCTTCCAAATTCATTCCAAACATAACTCCTATGGTTCTCAACATATTTCCCCTCCCACCACCTAATCCTACAGAAATACCTACAAACCTATTTTCATCTATATTTCCTCTTACCACAATTCTACCCCCATCTACTCTTACTTCACCTTCCGAGACTCCTATATTACCTTCCGCTAAAGCTTCATACCTGTAGTATGCCTTACCGTTCTCTTCAACACGTTCTAATCTGGTCACAACTCCAACATTTGATACCATATAGAATCTCGCTGGTTGATCTCTTGATAATATTTTGTCCAATCCAGCCTCAGCACCGAATACAAATTCTAAACTTCCATTCTTGTCTTGTATCATAGCAATATTTCCATACATTCTGGCATATGCACCTAATTCAGCTCTGTTTGCTAACACACCATTCCAGTCCTGGATTGGAATAGGCAATCTACCTACTAAACCACCTTCAGCCGCAATCTTTACTCTACCATTCTCGTATAATACTTTCAATCCAATCTTAGTATCGATTTCTCCTCCTAATAAGTCTTTGCGTTGAT
This sequence comes from Microcaldota archaeon, assembly GCA_025058915.1. Lineage (GTDB taxonomy): Archaea > Micrarchaeota > Micrarchaeia > Anstonellales > J096 > JAADEL01. The sequence continues at coordinate 709 of JANXEC010000043.1, forward strand.
TTTCTCCTCTGACTTCTCCTCGGAGCAAGGAAACTGTTGCATTCATACTTAAAATTAGCTGCATTCTCTGTTCTGGAGTAAGACTCTCCCAAAGAACTTTATCCATATGAAATGTTAATAGTGGGGTCTTGAAAACCACAACTTCTCTCTCTGTTACCCCCCATTCCCCTATTAAAGCTTTGAAAAGAGAATTGTAATTGTTATTGTTGATAAGGTATACATTTCTTGCTTCTTCTATTCTCTGTTTTCTCTGTTCATCACTGAGATTTTCTCCAAAAAGTGCTACTAACAACTTATGTGCGGCTTCTAAGTATTTATTTTCTTTCAGGTCATCTATGCTAGAACTAGGATTTAATTCATTTTGATTACGCTCAAGTAATTCTAGATCCAAAGCTACTGCAAACAATGCAAGTTTGAGCACCTCCCTTTCATTCAAACTATTTATATCCTTCCGTGCTATTTCAATCAGTTCTGATAGTGATAGACTATCTGTTTGATTATTATTAAGCCGGCCAAATAGAACAGCGATAGCACTATCTTCCTCATTAGTATTTCTGATTGATAATCCACGGAATATATTTTCTACAACCTGTCGGATTTCCTGATATCGTTTCCCTTGGAATCTAAAACTAAATATTTCTCCAGATATAGTATTCAAAGCACTTTCCAAATTACCTTCACTATATTGCAATACCTCTGTATCACGGACACCTGGCTGCTGTTGACTCCCTGGGTTTTCTACTGATTTTGCTATTTCGATTGATACATTATTCAGCTTTGGAAATTCTCCAAGTGTTACATTTACAAGTCCTACCAAAGTAGTCTCACTTTTATCATCATATTTTGATATCAACTCTACTGCCTTCCTAGTATGTGCTCCATGATACATCAAGACACGCATGATAGATGCTTCTTGAATAATGAAATCTATGACATATCTATCTCCTTGCTTTTGTACTCGTATTGCGTTATCACCAGCGAGCTTGAAATCCAAAGGAACTACTTTGTTATCATCAATCTTTAATGAAAATCCAATCTTACCTGATTTCAAGAGTTCTATTACATCTTTCTCGTTAACAACACTGTCTCGATTCACATCCTCTAGTTCATTAGTAATAATCTTAACGTTTATAAATCTACCAGGAGTTTTTAATACTCCGTTCTCATGTTCAATCGTATAAACAGATGGAGCTACTATTTCAGTCTCAGTTCTTCTGACCTCTACACTAGCGTCTTTTTGTAATCGCAACTCAGTAGTACCATGTGCCCCCTCAACTCCGTATCTACCATATAATCTCACCTCTACCTTCCCATCTCCTCCTAATTCGATCATTCCTCTGTCAGTCAGTGTTATTTTCACCTCTTGAGTTTTAGAGTCGTAATCAACTTCCACTAATCCTTGTCTCTGCAATTCCTCCAGAGACTTACCATCTATAGTTACTTGCTTCAGAGGATCAGATCCAGTAACCCCTGGAGGCTCCAGTTTTAGAGTTACCTCTACAGGTTTCTCAACAATTCCATTCCTTATCGATCCATTCTGAACATCGATATTTGCTGATATTTCCACAGTTCCTATCTCTTGTCTCATTAGCTTCTTTTCGTCATCGTTGATTGCTAATACATGTACTGTAAAACCTTCTCCTCGATTATTGAGTAGTAGTTGTCCATCAGCAGATACTCTTGCTTGTGGATGTTTTGATAATTCGGCAGAAAGTTTATCCAGGTCCAGTAATCCAGTTATTTCATCAATAAAATCTTCTAATTTTCCTATCACTCTACCATCTGGTAAAACAATATTATCTTGTTTATCAACAAGGAAGATAGATGCGGTTGTTGCATTTTCTATTTTAACCTGAACAGGAATTGGTTCTTCAGATCCCTCAACGACCGAAGTTGGAGCATCTATAGCAATCTGGATTTCCCGTTGGATTTGTTGCTCCTTAGGAGGTTCAAGGGTTTGTGGCTGCTGCTCAGGAGGTTTTTTCATCTCTGATTCATCAGTACCTTCACCAGTTATGGGTTCAGATCTTGGTAAATATCTAAGATCAGTAATAGATCCCACATTGACTTCTCTAGTGATCCCATCAACTCTTACTTGTCCTAACATTCTAAACTCTGTTCGATCTATCTCTAAACCTGTTGGTATCTCGAAATTAAGATTGAAGGTTATTCCTCCTCGCTTGATATTTTGGGTTTGTGTGATTATTTCATTCTCTCTCAGAAACTTCTCCAACTCCTCCTTCGTGTCGAATACTCTATATCCTGAAACAGGCTCTCTGTTTACACTAGTGTTTTCTGCAAAGAAAAGATACCACTTTCCATCTTTCCCTTGAGCAGTCCCAACTACTCCTAATTCATGACTCTCAATCTCTCTTGCAGCCCCTGGGATAATATTATAAGAGGCAACTACTGGTATTCTATTGGTATACATTGATTTTGGTGAGGTTATGTTTATTCCGTCTAAGAGAAATATTGTAGTTCCAGTAGTTCTAGTTAACTCCCTTCCTTCTTTTCCGTATACAGCAACCATCACAGTCTGAGTTCCAAGGTTGAAGCCTAAAAATCCAGTAGATATCCCCAAAACCAATTCTCCATTCTCATTTATTGTCATTCGATCTCTAGAAATCTTCATAGAAGAATTGCCTATTCTAATAACAATCCCTTCCATATCTTCAATGAGAGATTGATTGAATTGAATTCTTATCTCAAATTTATTGTCTCTCTCACTAATATTTGGATTAGAATTTAGAAAGACTGTTCTAGGTGTCTCCAGTGAAACTTTATATTCAGTAATTGTTTGTCGTGTTTGCTCAGGTATTCCAACATTAGGAATCGGTACAGGTTCATAATTTGGAACATTTCGAATCACTCGAGGTTTAGGTGTGTCTTTGCTAGGTTGTTCTGTTTTTCTCGGTGATATCTGTATCTCTTTTTCTTCAAGAACACCCTGATCTGGAATGTATCCTTTAGGCTGTGTTTGTTGCCCAGGTTGAACATCAGTAGTTTTAGGCGTGCTTTGTCTTTCACCCTCTTTATATTTCTGGTAGGCCAATTCATCTGGTTGAATATTTCTAGGGGTTTGTTGCCCAGGTTGAACATCAGTAGTTTTAGGCGTGCTTTGTCTTTCACTCTCTCTAGGGGTTTGTGGCTGCTGCTCAGGAGGTTTTTTCATCTCTGATTCATCAGTACCTTCACCAGTTATGGGTTCAGATCTT
>JANXEC010000044.1 GCA_025058915.1 Microcaldota archaeon
AGATTTATTCTACCTATTTCCTTGCCATCTATTTCATCTCTGAAGATTCTCTCGAATCTATTCATTTTGCCGAAGATACGATCTCAATTCCGTCTCTATGTTGGAGAATGTAGTCTTTACCTAGTTTCCTCTTGGTTCTCACATCTATCCCGTACAGTAGATACTTTGCCAGATCACTATGAATAGCAGCAGCGAAATCCTCCAATCTCGATCCTGCCTTCATGAGGAAACAATCTGGTAATACTCTCCCCTGTCTATCCACTAGCTTACTGCCAGCAGGAAACACTGCTATGTAACCTAAAACATTAAACACAAGATGTTCTATCACTTGCTGTATGTTTGTAGGCATTGTCTGTCTCAACCTGTCTAGTGCAGCCCTCTGTTGATCATTTGGATTTCCTACTATTTCAAAATCCGACTCTCCGTAAACATATCTTATCAATCCTGACTTTGCTGCTCTCTTGAGTGCCAACTCTGCCTCTGCAGATACGGGAATGATGTTGTATTTCTTCTTTAATCTATCGTAATTCTCCATAGCCTTTGGTACATCCTTCTTGTTACCAGCAATTACTATTCTCTTACTCCTCTCCCTAAGGAACCTAGGTAATTCCTCTGAACTCAGATCATATCTTCTCATAGCCTCCTCTGCATCCTCTCTGGATAGTCTCAATGATGAGAATACATTATACAAGGCTTCCCATCTCTCCTTTCCAGACCTGATCTCTCTCTGTATTCTCTCCATATTTCTAATGAGTATATCTCTGTACCACATATCTAACTCATGTTCCAGAAACAATATATCCTCCTCAGGATCTCTCTTACCTGGTCCTATGTATCTTCCTTCTTCATCTGTTGATCCAGATAGGTCTATGATATGTATCAATCCTTCAGCCTGGTTCAGATCATTCAGGAACTTATTCCCCAGTCCTCTTCCCTGGTGTGCTCCTGGTACTAATCCTGCTACGTCTATCATCTTCACACTTACATATCTATATTTTCCTAGTATAAATCCATTCCTCGGCTCTGACCTTACTCCAAGCTCAAATCCAATATCCTCCACTCTAACAAATCCAATTCCTGTGTTTGGTTCTATTGTGGTAAATGGTCTTGGATCTATAGGTACATCTATCAGAGTGGATGCTGAAAAGAAAGTGGATTTTCCTACAGATGGTTTCCCAACAATTCCTATCTCTATCATCAACTAAAAGATAGAACAAAAGATATTAAAAATCCTATGAATTGTTACTATCCATTATGACTGTTTCTGGATCCACAGCAACTTTCTCCTCCTGTTCAATTGGCAAATCGATTACAAACAATCTCACAGGTTTCCTAACAATCACATATATCTTACCATTATTGTCTATCTCTATTCTTTTGAAACCTGCATACTTCATCTTTACTTGCTCTATTTCTATCTTCTTCTTAGCAGGCTCCAATGGTCTCACAGGCTCTAACACAGACCCTTTACTACATTTCTTACAATCTACTTCCTCTAACTCATCCCTGACAACATAGCATTTCTGAGGAGATCTATCCCAACTCTCTGCACTCCCTTACCGAATATACTTATCAGAGCAGAATTTCCCCTGTTACCAAACACCATTTCCCTCCAGATACAACATCAAAATCTACTACTATATCATTTGATAGATATCTTACAGCTGCAAGCCTTATACCTCCTCCACACTTCCATTCCTCTACCACATCTGCACCTGCCACTCTATCAAGACAGGCAGAGGGAGAAGCTAACTTGTTGATAGGTTCTGGTCTGACTATGGGTTTAGTCTTAGCAATGTTTCTGGATCCCTCAACAGGTTCAGAGGACTTGCACTCACCTGGATGTGCGACTTTCACCCCTTCTCTCTCAGCATAACACCTGTTCGGATATGTTTTACCATCAACACCACACACAGGTTCGTATATTTCTATGCACACTTCTGGTCTCTCAGTTGGAGATATTTGCTCAGCCTTCTTGATCCCTTGAGCTGCAAAACCTACAAACAGTACAACTAGCAGCAGAAGTAGATTTTTGTAGTTCATAAATTAAATATACATGTTATGCTTAAAAACATTACTATGTTCTCCATAACAAGATGGAGAGGCCGAGGCCGGGATTTGAACCCGGACCTAGAGGGCCACAGCCTCTCATGCTGCCGTTACACCACCTCGGCTAATTTATTCTTGAGAGAATCTTTTAATACTATATCCTCTTCCTACAATCATCCATTGAACTAGATCCAGAAATATCTATCCTGAATCTACATTCGTATTGGTTGTTGTTAGCTGTAGCTGTTATATCAAGGTTAATCTGATTAGGAGCTGCATTTGGATTCTGAAGAACGAATGTAAGAATAGGATTACTGTTCTGGAAAAGCAGATAGTTGCTAGGTAGATTGGTTATAGAAACAGATGAACATGATGAACCTCCACATCTAATCTCAGTTTGAGCTGTTGCTCCCTGAACTTTCTGAATTGAGGCAGAAGATGGGTTTAATTCACACATATTTGCTCCACACATGAGATCATATATCTGATTGTTATTGTTCTCATTAGACTCAACAATACTATTCTGAGGATCTACAGATACCTCTATCCTCACTCTCTCACCAGGACTGCACTGGACTGAGTAAGGAATACTCCATATCTGGTTAGGTCCTAATGTCCCTGGATAGTTGAAACTCTGCCAAGTGTTAGTCTTGTTGTTTCTCACATCCACTCTGATATTTGAAGCACTACCAGAACCTATGTTTGATACATTCAGAGTCACCCCAAGAGTCCCAGAGGAGTAGGAATTGTTCTGACCAGAAGGAACAAGATCTGGAAGTGCAGAACATCTAACTGGAATATTCATAGACTTTTGAACGGTCTGCCCACATACAGGTTCGGAGGATCTATATTGTATTGTTATTTGTCCTTCCATCTGTGATTGGCAAGAGTTTGAAAATCTTACATTCAATCGACCACTCTGTCCTGATTGTATGTTCTGATTCAATCCTGATGTTACAGACACTCCAGGTAGGTTTGAAGATAATGAAGTTATGGTTATTTCTCTGTTGCCTAGGTTTGTGATTACTAATTCTATATCTTGCGATCCATTTGTGTTGATCGAACTAGGATTGACGTTTATGTTTATGACGTTATTTATTTCGGATTGTGAGAGGGGAATGAATCTAACATTCCTATTAAAAACAAGATTGCTGTTAGTATTATAGCAACTTATATTTGAATTCATGCACCATGCAGCAGTATAATTAGTACTAATAATTGTTATTCTACCTCCAATCTGTGTCACTGAATAGGCTATTTGATTATTGAGATTCAACTCTGAATTCACAGATATTGTTCTAGCAAAAACAGAGTTTGAATTATGTGTCTGATCGAATATTCTTATGTTAGCAGATCTGATTCTAACAGTCCCATCCATTGCTACAGTAGTAGTTTGAGGCATATTTGCAGGTCCGTATCTAAACTCACCACAGAAACCATTCAAGAGAATATCATTTCCATTACTTATAGATCCAGAAACACTATTAGAACATGTAGGAGTAGATGGGGGATTATTTATATTACTTACAATTCTACCTCTAGGGTTCATCACTTGTATTGTCGGCACCACAGTGATTTCTAGCATCGTGTTTGGACATACTCGGATTGTGTCTTGATCTACACTTAATACATTCTGTGGAGGGATGTTTATACGTACAGTCATAGACAACTTATAATCTCCTGTGAAATTATCAGGACTACCTCCCAAAGCAAAACTGTATGATTGAGACTCTACTGTCTCCTGTATCTGAAATCCAATTGATACAATCACAAAGAGCCATGCTACTAATATACTTCTGGTCATGTTTATTTAATATCTATCTGGATTTAAAATCTTA
>JANXEC010000045.1 GCA_025058915.1 Microcaldota archaeon
TCACTCCAAGAGGTACAGAGGCAACAGGATCAGGATCCACAAGAACATACAAGGTGCCTTCAGAGGTGAGGAGAGCAATTCTACTGTTCAAAGCAACAGATACAGGTAGAGTTGAGGCAGAGTCTGTACAGCTAAGGAACATGGTAGAGGGTGAGACAAGAGATGTTCCTGGTACAGAGCTCAAAGTGAGAGTTGATAAAATAAATGTAGAGACTAGATTAGTAGGTACTGTATCAGGAGGAACAGCAACACCAGACATGTCTAATGTCAGAGCAGTGATCAGAGATGGAACAACCAGAACTCAGAGCCTAACTGTAGTGACTCCTGCATATCCAACATCCTATCCTGATGTAGTAGTATTAGATACAAGTCCTGAGGCATCTGCAGGTACAGTGATTCTAGTAGGAGGTCCTTCAGTGAACTCCAAGACTGCAGAGGTATTGAGAGGAACTCAGAACCCTCTATCACCTACCAACAGAGTACTGGTCAGAGAGGTTGCTCAGGGTAAGATAGTAGTTGCTGGATGGGAGGCATCAGATACACTAGAGGCAGTACAGCAGTTCCTGAGCAGATTGAGCAGCTCCTAATTAGGAGCGCTCAACCATTTCCCTTTTTATTCTTTTTTACTTATCTTAATTTGTGAAAGTTCTCTATGTATTAGACAGCTACCTGAACTATCATATCGATGTATTTGCAGTACTAGCAAGAGAACTGAGATCTTATGATGTAATAGCATATGTGATCTCTAGAAGAGAGAAAGAGAACGAGAATTTCTATATTGTCAAACAACCTTCTATATCTGAACTCAACAATCTTAAGAAAATAGTTGAGAAGGAGAACATAGATATAATACACTCTTTCTCATTTGGGTATTCTGGCTTGATATCAAAATATCTCAGCAACATGACAAAACGCAAGCTCTTCTATACATTCATTAGAGATCCATTTACTGGTAATTCCTTAGTAAACAATCTTATAAAGAAGTATCTGGATTTTCTGCTCAGAGATGCAATTCTAGTATTACCTAAGAAAATAAGAGCATTCCCCATAAAACCTCACTACATTCTCCCAATTGGACTCGATGTATCGAATCCAGTGAAAGATGCAGATCTAAATAGAATCATAGCATTTGATATATATAATTACAAATTTCTCAACAGAGGGTCTAACATAAGGACTCTGATTGACCAGGCACCTACTATATCAAACCTCTCCAGAGATTTCAAAATAACTATTTATAGCTCAGATCCAAAATCCTATTCCTCAACGTACAAAAATCTAACAATAGAACCTCTATCCATAAAATTCCGGGCAGGTATTTACTATCATGGGTATACAGATCAATTCATAGATCTGTTCATGATAAAGAACATACTGAGGGGAGGGAAGGTTGTATTGAATTCCAAATCACCACTTGCAGATATGTTTGATGAACATTCAATCTTCAATGACAGTAAAGAACTGCCTATGAAGATCAAAGACATCAGAGATCTTGATGTAAACTACTCTGAAATAGTCGAGCAATATAATATTAAAAAATTAGCACCTCTATATAAGTATGCTTATTCTAATATATAGTCTAATCATATTCTTTGCACTTGCTGGTCAACAGACTGGTTCTAAATTAGATATTGCATATTCATTTAACAATACAAACCTTGGTGTTTATGTTGATATGTACCAGAAACTTGAGATCAAATATGATCAGGATCTCTCAACAAATCTTATAATATACAGATACATCATCCCTAAGGAATTTGATATAATAAAACCTATGTTTGTGGAGGATGTGGATACTAAAATAGAATCTATCAAGACAGATCTCTCTGAAGAACTATGTCTAGAGAGACTACCAAGAGGAACAGTACCTTCAGATTTCAACGATCTGATGAATAAAAAATACTCATCACTGAACATATATGACAAGAACATATCTCTGTATTGGTTCTATATCTATGACACTCTCACATATCTCCATCCTTTCAATCAGGAGGTGAAATGTATATCTTTCAAAAATCCAGACTTCAGCATCAGGCCTAGATCTTTCTATGAATATTATGTGATTAGGCTAGAACCTCCTACAAGATCAATAAACATAAACATACCTCTGCTGAATTATTCCTCTGCGGTTTCAGGTCCAAACCAGGTATTTGTCTATGAGAGATCCTTTGTACCCAAAGCTCAAAGTATAGATATATATATTGAATCTCTGATTACTACTGAAAGTATTCCTGTTATAGGAAACCTATTAGAGGAAATATTTAAGATAATTAAAGTTCACTATGATTTTCTCTACTCCTTTACTAAGAGATCATATCTAAGTGCCGGAATACTAATAGCAGTGATATACATTACAATAACATTTGTTCTGAATACAATCACATACATATCGAACGTAATTAATTACTATCTACAGAAAGATCCTTCACCTATAAGGAGAGCATTAGGATATCATAATAATGAAATATACACTAATCTAGCCAAAGGTGTGATCGTAGGTGTGATTACATTGATACTAGACTTCAGTTCATTTTCGCAGAATATATATTTCAATAGAATCTCTCTATCTCTACTCGTGGATATGCTCAAAATAGATATAACATTCTATCTAGTTGTATTTGGGATTGTTTATATGTTCAGGAACATATATGAATTCATATCCGATTATATCAGAGGATTCATAGGAGGGAAAGAATTCTACACTAGCTATTCTGATCTGATCAACAAGACTAATATAAGAGCAAGGTTAGATAACTTGAGAGCTCAGATAGGTGGATTCAGAGAGGAATTAGGTAAGGGTATTTTGGATGGAGTAGACGTATCTAAATACTTAGAGTTTGTGAACAGCATCCCTCTAGAGTCTATTGATAGGGAGATACAAGGAGCCAATTCACTGACCCAACTCTATGAAGTCTACCAGAAGATCAAGAACTACACTTCTAAAATAGATGAGCTTAGAACTGAATACAGGAACCTTTACAGAGACGCAGAGACAAACTATACATTCTGGAAAGATCATGTTAAGAGAGAGGTGAAGATGTTTGGAGCGGTCTCTCTATCGTCTCTAAACATGATACCAAGTGCCTGGAGATCATGGTTCGCAAAGAGATTCATAGAGGAGAATCCAGACTATGTAATATCAGAGGGTATGATCAAGAGACTGGATATACCTAAATCAGAGGTACTCAAGATCAAGCTAAGGAACATTTATGAGGATTACTTTGGAGATATAGTGATTCTGTTCAGCGATGGAGAATTCCTGTACAACGGCAACAACAAGACCATGCTAAAGGCTATAATGTCAAAGATCATGATTGAGGACAAGGATATTGAAGTGGAAGGAGAAAAATATAAATTGTACTCTTTCTCAAAATATGGTATTAGAGTTGTTGTCTTTGGCAAGAAAGATGTTCTGAAGGATGTTTTTGCGAAATACAATATATAAAAACTCTATTTCGTTATATAAAGGCAGTGATATGGATGGAGGATTATGGAGTAGAAGATATCAAGATACTCGATCCGGTTGAGGCAATAAGGAGAAGACCAGGAATGTATATAGGATTCACTGATGAGAGAGGTATATTACAGTTGTTCAACGAGGTACTAGATAATGCTATAGATGAATACTTAGCAGGGTATGCTAATAGGATAGAGATAGAGATAGATGGTAATCTTGTGAAGATCCGAGATAATGGTAGAGGGATTCCTACTGGATATGACCAGGAGAAAGGTAAGGATGTTCTGGAGTTACTCCTCACACATCTCCATTCAGGTGGAAAG
>JANXEC010000046.1 GCA_025058915.1 Microcaldota archaeon
CTCTTTATGCCCCTTCCTTACCTTCCATACTAATGGCTTTATAGTAGGATCATGAAACAGGCATCCCATCTTTAATCTAAATAGTTCTTCATTCATGATCATCACCTGAAGCGTGAGTCATCGAGCCATCGGGGGACATCTCACCATAACCCAATAGGGTCTTTGCTCCTATTCCTTCTCTCATCATCGCCAAGAAGTAATCCATGATCTCTTTCTTTAACTCCTCGCTATTCAATGCTATTATAAATCTGAATGTAACCCCCTTTGCTATACAAGGATATATCACAGGAATAGGAGAGACTTGATGCTCTTTGAACTTCTTAACATCCCCTGATCCATATATAGGAGCAGTAACCTCTCCATCAAGCAGTCTCTTCTCATAACTTATAGGGAATGCATCTAGCACAGCTAATTCTCCTATTCTCTCCTCGTTCCCAAATATCACCTCTTTGCTTGGATAGTTATTGTGGATATAACTCCTTAATGAACCCTTGATCGATGATGAGGGGATGTAAGGTATGCCGAACAAGGGGTGTATGTTTAATCCTACTTCGAATACAGTCTTACCTAAACCAGAGGCCATGTTTATCAATAATCTAGAGTTCGTCTTTGCAGTAATATCCAATTTGTATTTAAATCTACTATGATCGAGAGCTTGAGCACTAATGTTCAACAATGGTATACAGTAACGTTGTATTATCTCTTTTGCATTTGTATTCACATCGTTAATCATGTTATCTAGTAGTTTCCTCTTTCCCTCGTTGAATCCCTCAGTATCTTTCTTAGCACAAAATAGGTTCAATGCTATTGCATTACAATCTTTATAGTGCCCTTCCCTTGCTTCGTATAGAATATTAGAGTAGATGTTAGTTGGTGAGCTCAACCTCCTTCACCTCATATCTCTTATTTTTCATATATTGCATGAACGATTCGGTTACCGTATCAAATGCACGCTCTATATCTGCTTTAAGCGATTTATTGCCTCTACCTTTCCATTGTATATCTGATGGCCAATCACGTGATCTGAAGAACGAAACTAATGCAAACTCCTTGTGGACTGAGATGAAGATAGGACTTGCTCTCCTTTCTGCATTGGTAAAGTAACCCGTTCCTCTTTGACTTCTAGGCAACCCCATAAACCATGCTAGATGTTCTCTAGTGATCTCATCCATAGGTAATACCCTTGATCTTATAGGTCTTACAGTGAAACCTTGTAATTCTCTCAGAGCCGTTAACGTATCTTTGGTCTTTAACGGAATATAGAACATCTTACAGTAATCAGGATGCATAGCATGTATTTCAGGGATCCCATTGAGAGTATATGCACTATCTGTTATGCTCTTCTTAGTAATACTTATTATCTCTTTAATAAGCTCAATCCTTTTATCTGTGGGGTTAGGAGAGAATAATGCATTAACTATTCTAAATAATCGTGTTTCATCTTCCTCAATTTGTATACTGAAACAACCAAAGCCTCTTCTACCCATCTTACCTATACCTGATAATAGTAATCCAGTGACCAAAGAACCTATAATCAGTATTTTACTATTCTCTGCAATACTTTTCATGTATTGCAACGAGATTCTTGCCTTAATTTTTCTTGCAAAAGTCAGATCTTGTCTAGCTAGAGTTAGCAGTCTTATTCGGGGTACTTCTCTTAACTCGGGAGTAAGAGAATGTACTGGTTCATCTTCTTCTATCTTGCATCCTAGTTTGATCACAGAAGCATGTAGATCATTCTGGATTTTACCTCCGCAGATTTTATTAACCTCCTCGTCTATTCTGTTTAATTCATAGCCAGCACCAGCAAGATATACTCTCATCCAGTATCTTAGTAACCCTTTTAGTGACTGGGTTCTTAGCCCTTCACTACTACCATCTCTAGCATACTTGGTGTCATAACCTCCCAAGAATACAGGTGTATCATTGGTAAGCGTTGCAGATAGTAACCGCTTCATATATTACTCACCCGTCTCTATCTTGGCCTCTGCAAAGTACTTTAACCATCTCATATATATTAGAGTCTTATTCTCTATGCCTTTGTCTTTCAATACACGTATTAACTCTTCTGTAGTTATTTTTTGTATATTAATGTGCAGAAACTCTTTAAGGAATTTAAATATAGCAAGGATAAAGAATCCGTAACCTTCTTCTGTCTTATTTAATTCATTCTTGCCATTATCCAGATTCTTAACTTTGTCCTCTGTAGCTTTAGCAAGTGCAAACACTACTGTGGGTATGAGACCATCAAAGTAGGCCGTATGATATAGATCTCTGACTCTACTCCTGAATTCCTTCTTATTATTCATTCTGGTTAGTACGTGTTCATTGATAAATTTTAATGCATATTCATTGATCTCCATTGCCTCTCACCGACTCCTATCTTGTGATGATGGCTTTATCTTATGGAATCTAACTATACCTCTACCTAGAGTCTCGTTACCCCCTATTATTAGACAGAACTGATCCAACTCTCCACTACCATCACCAACCAACTTCTCCCTTAACTTTCTCTCTATATTACTTGCATCTAGTCTATTATTACTCGCTCTACCATCCCTAATTAGCAGGAGAGTTATCAGCATAGACATCTCTGGCAAGAACTCTTCCGTCCATAACGCACCCTCTTTAACTACTTTCGTTTCATAATTAACTTTTATCCTGGTCTGTACAAGTGTAGAACGTTTAATTATATCAGCATGATCATCGTTCAATATAACTATTCTCTTAAGTATATCTTCTTTGAATGGGATGCTATCTGCCAAGAACTTGCTAAAGATATTCCTTATTCTATTATCTAATTTTACACCTACTTCTTCTTCTCTTAATATAGCTTTACCATCCTTAACTATATAGCTGTCACTGCACCTACACTCACCATCTGTACTAATAAGATTATTCAACTCACTCGCTAGTCCAGTATCGACTAAATTCAGTCTTTCTACACACTGCCTTAGCAGATATGGATGGGTACAGAATGCAAACAGACCATACAGACTCCTCACCGGTATAAACAGAAGAGATGCATCAAGTATCAGCAAAGAGGATGCATATATCTCTTCACTTCTTCTAGTATCTGGACCAAATATCATAGATTCATAATCCTCTTTATCATCTTTACCACCACTATTATGGTATGCATTCCTCAATGCGCCTTTTATACTACTCCCCCATATTACAGGGAACCCTAAACTATCTCTCTGTATCGGAAGATCTACGAAACTCTCATATGACTGGCCAGTTCCTACGTGTAAGGGTGTTATACAGTTAACCAGATAAGGGTTCTTTATTTTATAGCTCCCGCCAACTGTTATTCCTGTCTCCTTGTTGCTCATTCCGCATTGAGATATGATATAAGTATATTGATAAATCTTACTGGAAAATAATTCCAAATAGCTTTGAATATACTCCTATTGATATACTGCATGCTGACCAGAACCCATATATAATAAGGCCTCATGTTATAAAATTCTTCGTCTCAATCATATCTTCAACATATGTCCATTCTCCCTCAGCCATCTCCTCTGCCTATCGTAATCTGGCATAACAGCCTCAACCATCCTCCAGAATGCCTTTGAGTGGTTCTTTATCCTTGTATGCACAAGTTCATGCACAACAACATAGTCTATAACCTCTAGGGGTGCCATGATCAGCCTCCATGAGAAGTTCAGGTTATTGCTGGAAGAGCATGAGCCCCATCTCCTTCTAGCGTTGGTTATCCTTACCCTGTTGTAGCGGAAGTTGTACT
>JANXEC010000047.1 GCA_025058915.1 Microcaldota archaeon
ATTGGATCAGGATTTATTACATCATTTCTACCTACAAAGCTTCCAAAACCACTGATTGTCACGTAATTTGTATTAGTTCTACACTCGTCATTATTCGACTCGAACATCCTAAAATACTCTCGAATAAACAGAGACTTTGTTGAGATTGAAGTAGTACCTTGTATATTCTTTATTTTTCTCTTTATATGACATTGTGACGGTTGGCAGAATGTTTCCAACTGATATCTACAGAGACGAGGCAAACATACCATATTAGTTGTATTAGAATATCTGTATTCGATGAAATCGAAAGATCTCTCTCCTATTTCATCATATATCACTGGATTAGGTCCTTTGAAGTATTCTGTTAGTAGTTTATAGGTTATTAGTTTTCCACCAGGTATTCTCAAACATATCTGTTTGTTTGAGAAATAGTTTGACAGGGCAATCTCCATACTTAGATTCTTGAAATTTGCATAATCAACATTCACCACATATTCAGGTATAACGTCAACACCTGGAGGTCTAAGCTGAGGAGTAATGTCTAGCAGACAGGTGATTTGTTGCCGATTGTTTCTATCTACTATATAATCACATTCATTTTGATTTTCAACTTCAAACAACATAGGAGTTCGGATTGTTGATGAGAGAACAGATCTTGATAATTCAATAGAACTATAGTAAGCATTAGATCTGATATTTAAGTAGTTATTCATGTTTCCTATGTGTATTCCCATGACACCTTTGGATGATAGATTATGAGATATGTTCACGAGAACATCAACAAATTTCTTGGTTTCTTCGGATGAGGTAGATTCGATGTAAAGATATATAGGCATACCTCCGCTCTCTCTATTTATTGTCTCTAGCGTTCTGATCAACTCATTCCCTGTTTGACTGTTCACAGAGGTTATTTGTACTACATAGAATAGTATGTCTTCTTGTGGGTCATTCATATTAGTTCTAGCTCCAGGGCAGGATAGGATCATATTGTTTGATATGTCGATTGTGGTTGTTCTGTAAGAAGGGATCTCAGCCGATATAGACCCCCCATCTATATTCATGCTTCTACGTTTGGCAACTAAGCATGTAGGGCATATCTGTTTGACTTGATTGTAACTATATGGTGTCACAACTATTAGAGCTCCTAGCGGAGATGCAGTATATTTAATGAAGGGATTTCTTATTCTCTCATTTACAAGTAAGAATGTATCTACGTCTCTGAGTATTCTTTTTAGATATCCTAGAGGGACATTACTACTAACATACATTACAACCTGTTTACCCTCCATCAGATACTTCAGAATATCTCTAGTATTTGGAAGATGTTTGTAGAGCCCAAACTCATATTCTCTCCTAGATTCAAACAGTATCTCCCCATCCATACTCCTATTTACTGCTACAGTGCCTCTATAACATCCTATCAATCTTCCAAAATCATCAAATACGAAACTAGCATCTATGTATTTATCCTTCGTGCCTTGCCTGCCGTAATTCTTCTTACTTCCGTATCTATATTCAGGCATCGCACATGCAAATTTTGCAATCTTTATGAAATCACTCTCTCTACCGCTGTATTCAAATTGATCGTCCCCTAAATATGTAATTGGAACAAATATAGAGTTGAGCGAAGGATTAGGTGATATAGGTAAACCAAACACCCTTATATCTAGATCAAGATATGTACCATCCCTTTTAGTCACGTTTTTCCCTCTACATCTTCCATAGTTTCCATCTCCATTCCTATCTATCAAAATCACCACATCAGACAGATATGCAATGTCATCGAACTGAAAATCATATCTCTTGAAGGTTCTGTTCCAGTCCTCTGTGTTTCTCGCAGGGCATCCAGAACCAGGGTTCTTAGCATTACAAAATATGATCTCATTGCTAGCAGAAGATCCGCTGAAGCATGCTCTATTAAGCCTATAATTTTGAAAATCTAACCTGTTTGAAACAGGTATAACAATTGCATTCTGATTGTTTAGCTTTATCAGTCTCCTAGGCAGGAAAATGCTACTCTCATATATCTGATCCGTGAGGTTATAGTTCAGAGTAGGTTTTGATTCAGTCCCAATCTTACTCTTCAGCATAGGTCCTGTGTATAGTGTGGGAGAAGGATTATACGCATAACAAGTCTCTGCATCACACCAACAGTCTATAGATCTGTTTGTTTGAGCATCTATGCACGTATACCTCGCATAGTAGTCTGTTGAGCATCCCCCTGTGTCTCCCTCATATACACACTCAAAAGGTAATCCTGAGAAGTTATAGTATCTGTTAGTAGTTCTATCAAACTTCTGTATGAAAGGTCTATCGATATTTGTTGTATTGAATTCAAACCTAGTGTAATACTTTTTAGCTATCTCATCCATGATCTTCATAGGGTAATTAATTTCTCCTACTATTTCATGGAGCGTCAGATTGAACCTCACATTTGTTGTTACATCTCTAGACGTACATAGACATATTAGAAAACAACTTTTGGAATGTATGGTTAGCTTGAGATCTTTGAGCATCAAGGTTGAATTGTATGAGACTCGATAATATCTGTTATTCTGACTATCTGTATATATAAGATTAGATACTATGTTCCCATTCTCTACATAAATATTGTATTCACCTGGTTTTAGACTATAAGTAGTCTCTGATCCGAGTCCTAACCCTAATCCCATGAAACAACCCGTACTGAATGACCATCCTTTCCTAAGAGACTGAGATGAGAAATTGATGTTGTGGTAAAAATTTGGATGAGGACCTTGGGCAAATGTCTTTAGCATTCCCACAGGATATCTTTCGCTCAATCTATCAAGGCTTACTAGAACCACTAGTAGTTCATATATATTCTCATCTCTGAGAGCATTCTCAGTATCTGAGAAGCTGGATGTGATTCTCTCATATCCATATGAGACATTATTCCTGTAATTATAGAAAGACTGTAAGGATTCTTGAGATGTATCTGACATCTCACACAACAACAGACACTCCTCCCAAGTATTATAATCTCTACCTCCACAAGTGAATATATTAGAATTAGGTTTTATTGTACATTTTCTAGGATTCGAAAGATCTATGTTGTAGAAAATAGGATTAATACCTTCTATCTCCTGATAGTTGTAGTCAAAAGGATAGAAATATCTAAAATGCTCATATTCCATTGGTGAATCTCCCACTCCGAATTTGGTACCATATATATTGAATTTGTCAAAATCATACATCCCAACAAACCTTCTAGATAGAGTACCGTAGAGAAGATTTATCGGTGTTTTATGTCTTAGCTCCTCACCTGTCTCTACTGGACTTGAGTTATTGAACATGAATAGTTGTATCAGAGGATCGTAATTCACCTTCTGCTCCCTAGGAATAGCATCATATATCAGCATAGTAAACCCTGTTTGGCAATTATTTATACCTGCGTATTTACAATATGGAATATTCACTCTACCTTCAACCCCTGAATATGTT
>JANXEC010000048.1 GCA_025058915.1 Microcaldota archaeon
ATATACAATCCTCTCATCATCAAATCCAACTCTAGCCAATGTAAATATCTCATCACCCAGATCAAACCTAGCTAAGAACTCTTCTGTTGAGTTGAACATAGGATCTGGCAGAACTAGAGTGTGAAGGCCTAGACTCTGGTTCTGTGATATATAATTCTTAAAAGATGCTATCTTTTCATCTGCCCAATATGCAACGCTAACCACTCTACCAAACCTGTATGGACTCAGACCAGTTCTGGATATTGCATTTAGGATAGAAGAATTATGATATACCTTTACAGGAATTCCTCTCTTTAGTGCTTCGAAGTAGATGCTGGAGTGAGTGGTTGCGAACATAGGATCCCCTGGAACCAATATCGAAATATCCTTATCTATCATTCTGTATATCTTCTCCTCTAAGAACTCTCTAGTAGCTGGTTTTGCCCTGTACTTCCTAACAATCTCATCAGGAACATAGGAAGTATAGGAATCTATATATATCTCAGTATCCTCTATCTCCTTCACTACTCTCTCAGGGATCTCGAAGTAGAGACCCAGACCTACTAGATATATCATCTTATAAGGAATTCTGGCTTGTCTGGTAATGCATATCTCTCCATTTCCTCCCCTATTTCTACAGAGATGTTCATGTTTGATTCTATCCAGTTCCTGTTCTTAACAAGATAATCCATGATCTCTCTATGGGAGTATTTGAACTCAATAGTATAGGCTCTGTTCTTGAGCTTTGATATGAGATCTTTTGCCTCTGGATATTTCTTGATTATATCCTGCATCTTTACTCTCTCTGAGAGCAATCTATATACTTCAAACTTCCAAGGTTTTGCAATTCCTATCCTAACACTCCTGAATTCTCTAAGATTTCTAAGGGTCTCAAGATCCTGGATCATCTCTCTGAACAGATCCTCTGGATGTGGCTGCGTTTTCACATCAGGTATCTCCAGAGTCTCATCATAAATACTCCTCCCGAACAGCTCTCTATGGAGCATATCTGTAGTGAAAGGAATGATAGGGAACATAGCTATGTTCCAGTATCTAATCACATCATCTGGTATACTATTCATCCCTCTCCTAATAGCCCATTGGAGATCATTATAGAATTCATAGAACAGCGAATCTGCTACTCGCTTTATTTCATAATTACTGTAGAGTTCTTTGATCTCTTTCAGTCTAGAGTAGAATCTAGTCCTGATCCAATTCTGAATATCAACATTTCCCTCCCCTTTCCTCCTAAAGAGCTCTATGAATCCATGTATTCTTTCCTTTATCCCCTTTGCTATTGTATCTGAGAAATTGGTGTCTGATTTTATATCGCTGTTTGCAACCACAGCCATCCTCACAGTGTCAGCTCCATACTGCTCTATTGCTCTCTTCAGAGGTATGATATTACCTAGACTCTTGCTCATCTTCTTCCCATCCATCAGTACGGATCCATTAGTTACTATCGCCTTTGGCAATTTCTCCTTAGGGAACAGAGCAACATGGTTGAAGATATAGAAAGTTAGGTGATTTGTTATTAGATCCACTCCACTATGTCTTGCATCCACTCCATACCAATACAGGAATTCCTCTCTCATCCTCTCATGAGTACTATCTATAGGCTTTCCTATTCCATAGAAGATATAATCAAAGAAAGATTCATCTAATTGTTCAACTCTATAGTTATTTAGGTATGGCACTAGAATATATACTGCCATGTAGATTGTAGAATCACTGAGAGACTCTACGATCTGAGATTGATCATATAGGAATCTTGTACCTAGACCTCTAGACCTAGTGCATGCCTTCCTATCTAGCCATTCAATAGTATTCTTGAACCTAGTTCTGAATTCCTCTGGAATTATCTTCATAGAGTTTAGGTGTTCCTGTGCAAGCCTCTTCCAGGAGCGATCTCCATAGTTGATAAACCACTGATCATCCAGTATTTTCACTACCACCTCATCACCAGCTCTGCTGTAGATAGGTCCATTGGCTATCTTATAGATTCTAATAGCTCGATCTATTCGATAGAGATCCTCTTTGGTTCTCTCTCTAGCCTCTTTCACAGACATCTTAAGAGGAATGTGATATCCATTCGTAAACTCATCTCTGTACAGTTCCTTGTTGGCCATTTCCAAATCTCCGTTCTCAGGAATTCTCTGTCCAGCATCACTAGGCTTTCCATTGATTGATATTATGATAGGATATTCCCTCTTGAGCTTCCTGTATTCAAAGTTATCATATACTGAATGTCCAGGTACACTCATAACTATCCCTGTCCCCTCCTCAGGTTTTACTATCGATCCATGAATTATAGGTATTTCTATCCCAAGGAGAGGGACTTTGACATTCTTCCCTATCAATTCCTTACCCTTGAGTCTTCCTATCTCTCTGTAGTTCGAGAATTGATACTTCAATCTCTTCCATGCCTCCTCAGATACTATTATCTTTTTGTCTGTCTCCAGTACTATATATTCAACATCCTCTCTGATCCAAATGTTTGTGATTCCATAGATCGTTTCTGGTCTGAGAGTTGAGGCTACAAGATATCCATATGGAGACTCAAAGAGAATTCCAGTGTATTCCTCTATTTCAGGATCTATATCGCCTTTAGTATCATGAGCACCTACAGATGAATTAAGCCTAGGGCTATATGGTATTGGATGTTTCCCTCTGATCAGGAATCCTTTGTCATATAGTTTTTTCATCTGCCAATGTATGAATCTCTCGAACTTGGGATCGAAAGTATAGAACTTCCTACTCCAATCTATCATATAACCCATTCTCCTCATTCCCGTCTCTATTTCATTAGCGAAAAACAACACCAGATCCTTTGGATCAGTGAGTTTAGTGTATTGCTCTCTAGGAATGCCATATATCTTCTCAAATATCTCGAACAATTCCTTATCTCCCTCTTTTATCCTATCGGCCATTGCAACTATTGGAGTACCTGTAACATGGAATCCCATTGGGAACAGAACAGAGTAACCTAATAATCTATAATACCTTGCCATCACATCTGCCAAAGTGTATGTTCTAGCATGTCCTATGTGTTGAGGACTATTAGGATATGGAAATGCTGCTGTTATGAAGTATTTTGGCTTCTCCTGATTCATTCTAGCTATATGTCTCCCCTCTCTCTCCCAAAGTTCTAATATCTTCTCTTCGTAATTCATGAGTAATATAGAGAGAAAATGGATTTAAAGCTATTCAGCGTATTCCCCTATATTCCTCTCCTCTCTTAAACCTCTTGTATAGATATATAGCTACTAGAGTAGCTATTATTGGCAGAAGCAGAATTCCTATTATGAATATGATAGAGATTATCCCAAGCATAAATAATCCTAACACAGCCAATCCTAAAAACAAGACTATAGTCAACGATTCTTTTAGCTTTGA
>JANXEC010000049.1 GCA_025058915.1 Microcaldota archaeon
ATATGATGGGTGATCTAAGATTCATGGTTTTGAATAATATCGATAGGTTTAAATAGTATAAGTGGTATGAAAAATACAATGAAAATATATGTTATAGGTATAGGAGATGCTGGTATAAACATAATCTCCAGAATGAAGATAAGAGGTGTAAACTCAAACATAGTCAAGACCATCCTGCTGGGATCTACATATAGTAGTCTGATGGGAGGTATGGCAGATCATAAAATATTACTACAAACTCCACTGTTAGGTCATGGTGCTGGTGGTAAACCTGAGATAGGAGAGAGAGCTATGAGTATCGCCAGAGACAAGATAATCCAGCTGATACAGGAACCTGATTTTATATTCATAGTTGCTGGCATGGGTGGAGGTACGGGAACAGGAGGTGCTCCGGTATTAGCAAGAATACTCAGCGAGAACTTTCCACATGCAGTGATCATAGGTGTTGCCACATTTCCGTTCAGATTTGAGAGAGCTAGACTGAAGATAGCTTCAGAAGGTATACAGAGGTTCATGAAGGAAGTTCATACTCTTGTTTTAATAGATAACAATAAACTCATGGAGTATTACCCAAACATGAGTATAAGCAAGGCATTTGAGATTGTGGATAATGTTGTTATCAATGCAGTTGAGGGATTGGTAAGTGTGCTTACAGAGGTATCTTTGATAAATGTAGATCTTGCAGACATGAGAGCTCTACTATCGAAAGGAGGTTTGATAATGATATCTATAGGTGAGGGTACTGGAGTGAATAGGGTGAGAGACGCTATAGAATCCACTCTATCTCATCCTCTCTTAGATGTTGATTATGAAGGTGCAAAGGGTGCTATTATACATCTCACTATCTCCCCTGATGTTCAACTGGCTGAGGTTACAGAGGTAGCAAACAGTCTGACCAGAGGAATAACAGAGATGGGTGAGGTGAAGATGGGTGTGAGGGTGAGAGATGATCTGAAAGACATGATCAGAGTAACTATGTTTTCTGTAGGAGTGAAATCTCCTCAACTCTTAGGTAATGAAGAATGATATCTCTTAGGCCTATAATAGAGAAATTCTTGGGTAAGCCTATATTGGATAGGACTGTGATAGATGAATTTATATTAGAAATACAGAAGAACATGCTGCTAGCAGATATTCCTCCTAAGGTGGTGTTTGATATAACAAACAGACTAAAGCAGGAGATATCCAAGGAGAGATTTCCGAGCAAACAGTTCATAATTAGGAGTCTATACAACATACTCAAGGAGATACTTGGAGATGAGTACAGTCCAGATCTCAGACCTAGAAGAATAATGTTAGTGGGACTCTATGGATCTGGAAAAACCACCACTGCAGCGAAACTCTGGAAATTCTTCTCTAGCCGTGGGATCCCCACCAGAGTTACATCTATGGATGATGAGAGACCTGCTGGTAAAGATCAGCTGAGAGTTTTGGTAAGGGACTATCAGGATAGATTCAATCCAAAAGAAGGAGAGATGTGGATAGTAGATACTCCGGGTAAGTCTGTTGAGGATAAATCTCTGGTAGAGAAACTCATTAGGATTAAGCAGATGGTTAGACCAGAGGATACATGGTTGGTTATAGGTGCAGATACGGGTAAATATGCAGAGAGGCTAGCCCAGGGACTGGTAGATCTGGGTATAACTGGTGTAGTAATAACCAAGATAGATGGATCTGGTAAGGCAGGAGGGGCATTTCTAGCAGTCAGAAACCTTAAGATCCCAATAGTGTTTGTAGGGTACGGAGAGAAGATAGATCAACTATCCCCTTATAATCCAGATGATCTCCTGTCGAGAATGTTAGGATTCATAAATCCTACTCAGCTTAGGGAGATAAAGGAGGATTTTGATGAGAATTTAGAGTTCAACTTTGAGACCTATCTGAAGCAATTGGAACAATTGAGAGGTAGGAATGTAGATGATATTTTGATTGGTTTTGGTATAAACCTGAACACAGACCAATCCTTGAAGATGCAGGAATTCATGAAGAAATTCAGGGTTATGATAGATTCAATGACGCCTGAGGAGAGGAGAAAACCAGAACTTCTGAAATCCTCTGATTCTAGAATCAGAAGAATAGCTAGAGGATCAGGACTCAAAGAGATAGAAGTGAGAAACATGATAAATAGATTCTTTGATGCCAAGAGGGCATTTGAGAAGATCAGAAATGACAAAGGATTTATGAATTTACTAAAGAGAGCAAAGTTCTAGGAGGGGTGAATTTAGATAGATATTTCGATATTATGTTCCTATCTCCTGATAGGAGAGGCCAGAGTATTGAATCTATGTGCAGAGGAGGGACTGATGTGAGATAAGATATTTCATTCCAGAATCTCAGTGGATCTCTCTCATTCAGAGCCTCTGTGATCTTTGTGATTCTTGAATCCACTGGTATTGGTATCGACATGGGATACGGGATGAACCTCTTGCTCAATATTCTTGCTCCATATCCATACATCTTCACTGCGAAATATACTGTCTTGCCTGTGGTGTTTAATATATTCTCTAATGTATTCATGAGAGATGTCATATCTTCGTAGAATTCCAAGCCAAATGAATAACCTTCTAATTTTCTCAGTCTAGATAGTTTGGTAGGTGTGTATTTCATATTCCCTCTGCAACTACTCAGAAAGCTCTCCATGTTGCTGTTTGGATTCTTTGAGAAATATTCTGCAAACTCCCACCAGTATTTCTCTCCTCTAGAGGTGAGCTGATATGCAACCAAGGCATTTCTAACCACGAGGTTCAAGAATGTTTCTGGATCGACACGCTCTGATAGATATACTAATGCTGAGTACTGTTCATCTATGTTTTCCTCTATGTATCGAGCTCCCTCTATGCCTACATTCCTTATGAATTCTACCAAATCATGATGTTTCATAATCTTACAAATATCTTCCTTTTGGTTTCATTCCAATCATCAGCATATAGGTCTATATGATATCGATAGTTTGTTCCATCCACATCTGGATAGTTAGCTTGGGTGAGATATTTTGTTATTCCAAATACTTTCATGAATGGTTCTAAATTGTTTGGATCAAATTTTATTATGATCTTCTTACCATTAAAATTACCAATTATCCCTCTCTCATGTAATTCCATATCGTTATGATTCAGGTATATCTCTGTGCTACCAAGTATCAACTTTATATTGATTCTGGAAACAATATCGTAAATACTGAGTAGATTAGATGTTATGCTAGATAATATTTGTCTATTTTTATACGATATATGAGATACTAGTCCAGCATATAGATGTTTTCTGTATTGTTCAGGGTCTCCGACTATTTGCACCTCTATCTTCCTATTAGTCATCTGATCCATGATCAATACATGTGCCGCT
>JANXEC010000004.1 GCA_025058915.1 Microcaldota archaeon
CTAAGTACTGGGAAGAAAGAGAGAGAGTGTTGAGAGAATATAAATGATAATTCAGTTCTGATCCATCTTTCAGTGCGGCCACCGGGATTCGAACCCGGGTCTTCAGCTTGGCAAGCTGACATCCTACCACTAGACTATGGCCGCTCTATTACCTATCCAACAATCAGATTTTAAAGGTATCTCTCATACTCAAGAGTTGGATTGGTCATGAACTCTTTGAATTCTTGGTTCTTAAGATCAATGTACTCGTTCAGTATATCAGTTGACATGAACTCTTTGAGATAGGATCTATCTGAGTCGATTGCTTCCAATACCTCTCTTAGTGTATCAGGTAATCTAGTTATCTTTCTCTCTCTTATTTCCCTATTACTCATCATCTTAGGACTTGTTGTTACTTCGTAATCTAGAGGTGTTTTGTTCTTTACCCCATCATATCCTGCCCCCAATATAGCAACAAGAGATAGGATTGGATGTGCAGAACTGTCTGGAAACAGTAATGATATAGATCCTCTATCTCTCTTACTGATCTGAATAGCTACACCCATAGCAGAGGAATATGAATAGCACCTGAACATACCTTCATTCTGGAGTCTCCTGTATGATGCTATCGATGGATTCGTGAATAGCATTATACTTAGCATGTGTTCCAGTATTCCTGCCACGAAATATCGGATTTTCTCTTTCAATTCCCCATTCTCTATGAAATCACCAGATATCTTGATCTCTAGTGTATTACCTCTCTGGTTTGTGAAGAGGTATGGCGAGTAGCTGATGTGTAGATTAGATAGATTCCCCATGACTCTTGAGATGTATTTCATATCAAGAATTGCCTGAGCAGCTCTGATAGGATCCATATGATCGAACACTATCTTGTGTTGTGATGTAGAATAGGAATGGTAGTGTGCATCTGTTTCGTATCCAAATGTTCTGAGATCTCTGACGAGTTGTTGCCTAACTCCTGAATATATATCAGATGGATATGATGAGAATATATTCTCTTTCTGAGGGAAGAAGCTTGTGTTCCACTTCCCTTCCTTCGTATCTATATTCACCACAGGACCCTTGTCTTTCATCATCCTATCGACATTTACATTCTCAAGCACATAGAATTCCACTGATGGTTGAACGAGCATCTCTATACCAATCCCTCTCAACCTGTCCACAACCTTCTCGAGACCCAGGAACATATCTATCTCACTTATCCTGTCTCCCTGAACCAATCTTGACATGAACCTAGCGGTAAGAGCATACCATGGCAGAACCTGATAGGTGTTTAGCATCGGTCTGAGAGCAACATCCTCACCGAATAGCGAATTTAGATCTCTGTGGAAATATCCATAATCCAGAATCCCTGCCTCTATCCTGTTTCTATTAACAAATATCTCCTTGATCTCACCGAAAATGTTTGGGAATTGTAAGGATATGTATTCTATTCTATCGGAATCCATTCTTCTCTTTATATCCTCTAGGTCCATAGTACTAGATTACAGAGATAATCTTAAAAACACTAGCATTCAAAAGTATATCATGCGAGTATCTTTACCTGATCTTCCATACGATTACAATGCTCTGGAGCCTGTAATAAGCAGAGAGATTATGGAATTACATCATAAGAAACATCATCAGAGCTATGTAGATGGGGCTAACAGAGCCCTCGAGAAATTAGAGAGATACAGAAAAGGGGAGGTTGATATAGATGTTAGAGCTGTACTGAGAGATCTGTCTTTCCATCTGAATGGGCATGAGCTCCACTCTCTGTTCTGGAACATCATGAGACCTCCAAGAGAGAACAACTCACCTGATGGAAAGATCAACACTCTGATACTATCAGAATATCCAAGCGTCCAAGCTTTCCAGAGAGAATTCAGTGAGACTGCAAAGAGTGTTGAGGGATCTGGTTGGGCTGTAGCAATACTATACAATAGATCCATCCAGATACTGACTGTGGAGAAACACAATCTCATGCACGTGGCAAACTCAAAGGTAATTCTTGCAATAGATGTCTGGGAACATGCGTATTATCTACAGTACAGAAACAACAGATCATTGTATGTTGACAATTGGTGGAAGTTAGTGAATTGGGATTATGTGAATAGATCCATATGAAACGTATAAAATTCAGATGGAGAGATAGGGAGAGAGAGGGAATACTTGTAAATGATACTGGAGAGTTCCTAGAGATCAAGCTGAAGAACGGATATAATATTGTGCTAGGCAGAGAGGAAGTTGAGCTGATAGAGGAGGAGAATATTCAGACACACAGACCTGAAATAGTCGAGGAGAATGGGGAGTATAGTGTGATAATGACTGGAGGTACTATCATGTCTAGAGTGGATTATGTAACAGGAGCTGTGTATCCATCCTATGATCTCAGTGGGATCATACAGAGACCTAGCAAAAAGATATTCCTGAGTGAGATCAAGTTCAGTGAGGCCATGGAACCAAAGGATTGGCAGGAGATCTCTCAGCTCTGTTACAGAGAGTTGAAAGATGGTAAGAGAGTTATAGTTCTACATGGAACAGATACCATGACATACTCTGCGTCTGCGGTTGCATTTGCTATTAGAGACATGAACAGTCCTGTTGTGTTTGTCGGTGCTCAGAGATCAAGTGACAGACCTAGCAGTGATCAGAATCTAAATATCAGAGGGGCATTTGCAGTGGCAGATACTGACATAGGGGAGAGTGTGATCGTAATGCATGACACTCTCAGTGATAGATCTGTAGGTATATTCAGAGGAGTTAGAACCAGAAAATCTCACAGCTCTAGGAGAGATGCATTTAGAGCCATAGGGCAAGGGAAGATAGGTAGAATTCTCTATCCTGAGGAGAAAGTTGTTATAAATCAGAATTACAGGAAGATATCTGAGTTAGGTGAGTTGAAGAATAGGTTCAGCTATGATGTAGGGATTCTATATTTCTATCCAGGTATGGGTGAAGATGTTCTAGAATATTTCGCACAGAGGTTCAAGGGAATTGTACTGGTAGGTACAGGGTTAGGTCATGTGTCACCTAAGTTGATTCCAAAGATAGGTGAACATAGAGACAAGATATTTGTTATAACGACTCAGACTATAGAGGGAAGAGTGAATCTGAATGTCTACAGAACAGGGAGAGAGATTCTGAATGCTGGGGTTCTGGGGAATCTTACAGACATTCTACCTGAGGTAGCATACGTGAAACTGAGTTGGATGCTTGGGAATAACATTCCCAGGGAGAGTTACAGTGAAAACATAGTAGGAGAAATAACCGAGAGATCTATCTATTCATCAGGAGCATAGATAAAGAACCTGTCCCTGTCCCAATTAATGATCTCTTCATCTCTAAAGAAAAGTTTTATCTCCCTGTTTGCTGCATCGATACTATCACTTGCATGGATTATGTTTCTGGAGAAACTGTTCGATAAGTCTCCTCTTATAGTTCCAGGGGCTGCTCTCCTCGAGTTTGTCGCTCCAACCATAGTTCTCACAACCTCCACTACTTCCTTACCCTCTAGTACCATTGCCACTACAGGTCCTGAGGTAATGAATTTCTCAAGATCTGGATAGAATGGTTTGTTCAGATGTGCCTCGTAGTGTCTCTTAGCCATCTCTGGAGTGATCCTAAGCATCTTCATCCCAACTATCTTGAGCCCTTTTCTCTCGAACCTTGAGATCACCTCACCTATCAATCCTCTCTGTACTCCATCTGGTTTGATCAGTATCAGAGTTCTCTCTGTCATGATCTCGACCATTTCATATCTTTAGGATCTCTGTTCAGCCTCAGCATGTTTCTCCTGCACTTAGATGAATCGAATGAATACATCTTACCATTTGAGGTGAAATATATTATTCCTCTACCCAGAGCTATCTCTCTGCCGCAGAAGGAACATTTCATATCTATCTCCTCTCCTCACGAGCTTCTCTCTCAGTCTCTCTCAGAACAACTTTCATCCCTCTATACACAGGTCCCTTGATGTTCCTGAGTATGGTTCTACCCTGATCTGGACCCTCGAGAATCTGAACCAGGCATTGATATATTTCTCCATACACTCCTGCTCTGGATTTTATCTCAATGATCTCTGCTAAGAATGCTCCTCCCTCTGTATCTCCCATGTTACTCTACCTTAGGTAATTTTGCCAGAAGTCGCTCTAACACATCTTTTGCCTTGCCTGGATCTATCACTGCCACTGATGATGCAGATACTCCCTTACCTGATGCTTTACCTAAATCATCTTTGCTCTTCACATATACAAGATGTATCCTCTTCTCCTTTGCCAGTTTAGGTAAATGGGCAACAATCTCAGGTGGATTTACATCCTCTGCCACTACCACTAGCTTTGCTGTACCTCTCTGGATTGATTTGGTTACTTCATTCACTCCTGCTCTGATCTTCCCTCCTGCATTTGATATTTCCTGAAGTACATTCAGTACCTCAGCCTTTACCTCATCGGGTACTTTCATAGTATACACCTCTGCATTTTATTGTTTGATTAGGATTTAAAAACTATCTATCCAAGTTATGTTTATGAGAATAGGTATACTGTCGGATACACATATAGGATTGAATAGACCTCCGTTTCACAGAGAGATAAGTAGAAATTATGCACGAGCTATACAAGTACTTAAGGATTGTGACATGATAATTCATGCAGGTGATGTTTTTGATAGGAATGAGGTAAGGTTAGGGATGATGTATGAGCTCATGAAGCCTCTTGTAGACAATGAGATAGGGATGTTCTATATCCTTGGTAATCATGACATAATGCGTACAAACACTAAGAGAGAGATAGATGAGTTTCGAGAACTCAGAGAGATCAGTAGGTATTTGTTAGGAGAACTGAGTGATGATAATAATGTAAGGGTGTTTACAGATGGGAATGTGAACATAATTGGGATAGACTATGACCATAGAAATGTTATGGATAGAATTCAGAGAGCGTTGGATTTCAGGAAGAGTGGGTACATAAACATACTAGTTACCCATCAAGATCTCCTAATACCTGAAACAAACATGAATCCAGAGACAGCATTGGATCCAAAATACTTAGTATCACTTGAGGGTTTTGATCTGATCATAAATGGTCACATACACAGATCTCAGGTTATGAGAGATAAAACTACTCTCCTAATTCCTGGTTCAACTGCAATCACAAGATATCAAAAGGATGAGCTCCAGGGACCTAAGTATGTTTATATTTACGACACATACACCAGAACATTAGAGAATATTCAGATACCTGATCAGAGGCTAGGGGAAATAGTGTCTCTGAATGCTAGAGGGAAAAGTGTGGATGAGATATATGCTGAAATAGAACGAGTTCTAGAGAACCTTAGAGGTAAGATTGTGATCATTGATCTCGTACTGGATAGTCCTGTGAACGTGTCTAAGTATTCCAAAGAGACAGATGGTATAAAGATCAATATCAAGATCCTAAAGGATCCTGATCAGACCCAGGAGACTGGAGATGAGATCGTAGTAGATATAGATACGGAAATGAGGAGA
This sequence comes from Microcaldota archaeon, assembly GCA_025058915.1. GTDB lineage: Archaea > Micrarchaeota > Micrarchaeia > Anstonellales > J096 > JAADEL01. The sequence goes on from JANXEC010000004.1 coordinate 5,486, forward strand.
GATTGGAAGTATGTATATTCATATGAGGAGTTGATTGAAATACTAGATAGAGAGGAAGGTATAGATAAGTTGATAGATATTATTTTAAAAAGGAAATAATATTAGTATGAAGGAAGTAGTTGTATTAGCTGCAGGATTATCTAAGAGGATGAGACCCTTTGAGCTCAAACCAACAATCAGAATAGCTGGTAAGACAATAATAGACAGAATATTAGAGAGTTGGAAGGGATATAGAATATACATAATCTACAGAGATGAGAGAATAAAAGATTACATCAAAACAGAGGGAATTAAGTTTATAGAACAGATAGATGATATGCCTGGAACTGCAGGAGCTATATATTCTGCCAAGGATCATGTGAAAGGAGAGAGTTTCTTTGTAATATCTGCAGACCACGTTCTGGATCCAGAAATATTCAGGAAGATCCAGAGCTCTGAACCAGACACGATTGTAGTGAAGAGAGTCAACAATCCTGAGAAGTATGGGGTGGTGATGTTGAACAACAACAGAGTTGTTGATATCGTTGAGAAACCTACCAATCCAAAGACCAATTTGGTGAACATAGGTATATATCACTTCAGTAAGAGAATATTTAATCAGATATCTAAGATAGAGATGTCCACCAGAGGAGAATACGAGATCACAGATGTGTTGATAGACAAAAATGCTATTGTTGTTGATAATGAGTTCTGGATGGATGTAGCATACCCTTGGGAGCTATTGGAGGCTACAAAGTATATCCTATCTAGAGAACCTGAGAGAAACCATGGGGAGTTGATAGGACATAATACTATAATAGGCAAAGTTATCATAGAGGAGAATGCACAGATAATCAATTCTACTATAGAAGGACCTGTTTACATAGGCAAGAATGTCAAGATAGGACCATATTCATACATCAGAGGCCCAGCAAGTATAGAGGAAGATAGTGAAATAGGTGTAGGTACTACTGTCAAGAATTCTCTCGTGATGCAAGGTACAAAGGCCAAGCATCTGAATTACATAGGAGATTCGGTAATAGGTAAACATGTGAATCTAGGTGCTGGTTCTGTGATCGCGAATCTGAGGTTTGATGAGAAGAACATTCTGCCTATGAACACTCGGAAGTTCGGTGCAGTGATAGGTGATAATTGTAAGACAGGGGTAAATAGTATGATAATGCCGGGTAGCATAATCCCAAGTAATACAATAATATATCCAGGACAGATCTACAAAAATGATCAGTAGATTATCTTGATTCGCTGTAGATAGTCATCTAGAGTATATATTTGAATTCTATCGTTTCTGATGTACTCTGCAACTAACATTCCTCCACTCAGGAAGTATAGTCTATATTGGAAGTCTTTCAGGTCAAAAAAGTCCTTTGCAATCACAACTATCTCTAAATCTTGATTTAGATTCTCTAAGATACTCTTTATTATCTCACTGGCTCTGTTAGGATTGTAAAGATATATTATCCCATCTCCGTACTCAGTTGTGTATTTAATTCTATTGTTAGTATCAAGCTCAAATATTATACCCATCTCCAACCCACTGTCTCGAATTGTTCTGTACATAACTAGTTGTTCTATTGTATATCCAGACTCATTCTCCCATTCTGAGAGAATATAGTAGTCTCTATACTTCTTGAGTACCCCCCTCATAGTTAGGGTGTTCAGTGCTATCGAGAGGGTATTAGAATCAATTATTGCATTCTCGAATCTTACATCTATAGTTCTCAGACCCTCTGATATCTCCTCCTCTGTGAGAGGGATATGTTTCCATTTATAGTAATTCTCAACAGAGTGAAATGCCCTCTTTACCATCTCCTCATCCAATACAATCTGATCTACTTCAACTGGAGGGAATGCCTCAGGTATATCTATAGAGTATATGATAGGAGGCTTAGGCCTTAGATAGTTTGCTCCCAGAACTAGAACAATAGATAGAAGAATTGAGACCATACTTATAGGATTCCCAAACAACAGCCTATCTAGAGCGGTTCTTGGTAATACTCTAAAATCAGCATAATAGGTTTGATTATTGATCTGAATTCTTATACTATAATTACCGCTGGTGAGAGGCTGCTTGAGATCTATCACAATACCATTAGTTGATACAAATCTCTCCTCATACGTTCTATCTTCCCAAGGTAGATAGTATTTTATGTTCTCTACATAGATAGGAGATTTATCAAATGAGTAAAATATTAATCTGATCTCTCTCCCTTGCCTTGTCTCCCTGTATTCAGCATATGGATATATATCTGATGCTACTATGATAGATCTAGATAGTATGTTAGAACCTCCATCTGACAGAAGTTCTAGAAGGTATAAACCCTCCCGTAGATCCAGTACTCTCTTGTATTCAGCGGTTACCATTGGATCTAACACTCCTATCTTGATAGATTTTATCAATGGATCATATGTAGAATTCAGTAATCTTATCTCTACATCTCTCCTCTCGTTTCTGATTCCATATGGTTCGTATTTTATGTTGAAAGACTGCTCGGTTCTTGGCAGGAAGAACATATCTTTCGATAGTACTTGACCTCTCTTGTATGGAAACATATTTGATGATACAAAGAAGGTATTTGATTTTTCTATAGAATAAAGGATCACAGTATCGGTGATATACCTGTTTTCTACTGTAATAGGTATGAATCGGACGCCCTCAAATATGTTCTGAATATCAAATGCAGAATATCTCTTAGCAATACTGTTTGCCCAGGTTCCTATCTCCAGATCGTATTTGAGTCCTCTAACCAGTGTCTCGGTGGAATTAACTCTATCATTCCTTGTACCACCCACTGGAAAGAAAATGTAAAGCTTGTTCCTGGATCTATCGTAATGGTAGCTTGTGAAGTTATTTATATTTGCTTCTGGAATGTAAAATTCTACTCTCATAGGACCTAGAATCGGATGATTGGTTCTGATGTTGAATTCCACTGGGAATTGGTTGAAGAGGTTATGTCTCTGAGGGATTCCTCCTGATGGTCTATAATTCACAGGCAGTTCAAATGATAAGAATATTATTGTAACAGGTTTACTGCTGTTCTTTATGAAATTATATATATTTTCATCCAGTATCTGATCTGCGTAAATTATGAACGAACCCTCTGGTACACTCTCTAGTTCTCTGGATGATATTATTCTGTAATTATATCCTAGATATTGGGTCATCTCGTATATATTCTTCATCAGAGACGGATCACTGGATTTGACTATATAGAAATCCTTAACAATAGGGTGTACAGAGTTTATCACCTGGACCGTTAAGTTCTCTTTGGATCTTATGTTCAGAACAGGGATGAATCGGTTGTTACCTGTAGGGCCATAATGAGCATAGAACCCCTCTACAATCTCCGGAGGATCTATCCTAAATTCCCTGTATTCACCCTGTCCCTGGAGCTGTCTCACGAGCTCAAAGAAACCATATACCACTAATAACCCTATCACAACAACAGAGATGATTGTAATCATGTTACCAGTTGAATCTGATTTCTTCTGACCAAACATGTACTTCTCTAGTTCTTTAGTCTGTTGTTTTCCCTCATAGGTTTTGAGGGTTTGAGCCTTGATCACCTGACCTAAATAGTTTTTTAGTATCTGGATCTTCACTAGCCTATCACCTTTATGTATTTCTCTTTGATTAGATAATCTAGATTATCCCTAACTCTCTGTTCTGGGAGATTGTAGAACTTTGAAAATTCTAGGATCTCAAAATTAACATTATTCTCTTTGATCCAGGAAATTATCTTCTCTCTGACCTGGTCATCTGATAGAGACTCGTATTTCTTGATTTTAAGCATAGCCTTCTCATACTCTTCGTTCAGAGATATTAATTTTTTCTCCAATTCAGATTTCTCTATCTCTAGCTTGGCAATCTTTCTCTCAAGAGTGTTTATCTGCCCTCTCAATTGCTCGATTTTCATCAATTCCTCTTTGACATTTGTTGGTACTGACTGGAATATATCGTTTATTGCAAAATCTATGATCTTGAGAATATCAGACAGATCGAGGTTATAGTATGTAGCCACTTGGCTCAGTATAGGGATTGTCTTCTTGATAACATCCCATCGTCTGAATGCCTCTTCGTATCCTGTCTCTGTGAAAGATACCTCTATACCATCCTGCTTGAACTCAATCACGTAGAAACTCTCTGGGTTTCCAGAGGCATCTCTCCTCTCTAGATATCCAACACTCACACTATCTCCTCTCTCTAGATAGTAGAAACCAACTAGAGATCTTAGAGCTGCCTTAACTCTCTCTAGACTTTGGCAGTTAGCCTTGATTGTTATTCTCTTTGCCACCTTCCTCACCTATCATTACAGGAGTTTCTTCTATAGCAGGTACATATTTAGTTAGTATCACAAGTACTATCAACATCGTTCCAAGAATGATCGCTCCTATGAGCGAGAACAAGGCTTGCTGAATGTTGTTCAATCCAGTTATCAGGAACAAAACCATAAATACTGCTGCAAACACAGTCACCATGAAGATAGAGGTCTCAAAATCTTTCCTCATCTTCCTGTATTGCTCGAGAGAGTTCTTGGATACATATAATTCATTACCCTGATATTTACCTAATAGTTTCTTGATCCGAACTATTACATCAATCACTATATCTCTCTTCACTCTGTATGCCTCTCCATTTTTGATCTCCTCCTTGGTTATAATATCTATTTTCATATTTTCACCTCAACTATCTTATCTCCTCCTCTGATCTTCATCTGAGCTCTCTGTATTGCCTTTGCAATAGTCTGATCCTCCACTCCTAACTCCTTCAGGAATTCCACTATGATCTTCCTCTCTATGCCCTCTAGCAACATTATCTTTGTGAATTCTATCACATCTAATCGATTGTTGTTCTTCTCGAAACTAGATGATATATTCTCTACACTCTTGATGTCAATACCCTTTGCTCTCAGTTTGGATCTGAATTCCTCTCTTGTTATAGATACACTTCCCATAGTATCACCTTCGATTACATTCAACATGATGAAGTAATCTTTCACAATGGTTTCTCCCTCTATCTTGCTTATTATTACAGTATTAGAGAAGTTCCCCGATACATAATAGGAGAGATACATTGCTGCCTGTCCAACTCCAAATCCCTGGATCTTCTCTCTAACAAAATCACTGAATCTCAGACTTCCCTGGAGATAGTTCAGGAAGTTCTCAAATTTAACCTTCAGTATCAGAACAGTACCTGCATTACTGAATATGGATTGAGCTATGTCTGTAGGATTCTGACTGGCGATTATCATGCTGAATCCATATTTTCTTCCTTCTCTAACTATCATCACAACATCACTATTCTCCTCCCCACTGATCTTCCAGGCCTCATCTATTACCACGAACAGTCTTATCCCCTTGATCTTTCTGAAATCCTCTGTTCTCATCTTCTCCTTTATGAATTGAAGAATTGTCAACGCACCTAGAGCTCTCATAGGTTCACTAGGCAATCCTGCCAGGTTGATATCAACCAATCCAGAATTGATCAGTTCATCGAGAGATAGTGTGCTTTTGTTTGCAAAGAAATCCTCTCCAGGTCTAGTGAACTGTTTGAGTTTGTAGATAAGTGCCTGCAACTCTCTCTTGATATATGGATTTGCCTCTAATTCAAGTTTCTCCTCTAGTAATTTCACAACATCTTTGAGAGTAGGAGGCTCGAGAGGTCTACCTAGTGGGTCATATTGTTCATTCGAATCCAGTCTGAATCCGGCATTCAGATACGCAGTCTCCAGAGCCCACTCCAACAATCTCTTCTGTTCTTCATTTCTAGATATATCTATCAGTAAATCCAGAGTGTTGACGATCTGCTGTATCCTTGCATATGGTTTCATACCACCTAGATCCATGATGTTTAGATAATTTCCCTGACCCAAAGAGATTACCTTTCCATTTGTCTGTGTAACCCAATCCATGTATTCTCCTGTCCAATCTATTATCACAGCATTTGCTTTCCAGACGTAGCTTGCTCGCAGTAGAAAGGTCTTGATAGTGTATGATTTTCCAGATCCACTGATCCCAACTATCACTATATGAGGATTTGTTAAGTACTTGGGATTCCAATACACGGGTGTATTCAAGAATTCAGTAACACCTAAGTATACTCCATCTGTTGGATCTGAGAAGAGGAGTTCAGGAGGTGGTTGAGGTGGATACTGTAGAGGTACTCTAGCAGCTATCTCGTTGTTGTTGGTCTCTACGAATCGCAAATTACCTCCCAGGATTCCCATAGTATCAACCCTGCTTAGGAGTGAATTTTCCTATCTCCTTGTACATCTCCTCTGTAGTTGCAGGTATTACATACTCCATCTCCAACACCTTGAGTAGATCTGGTCCTTTGATCTCGTACGTCTCTGCCCTTAGAGCGGTCTGTAGCTGTGCCTTGAGTTCATCCATCTCATTTCTACTCTTCTGTATAACCTCATCCTTAGTGTTACCCATAGCAACAACCTGACAATATATCATAATATCCATAGGTCTCAAACCCTGCTCCAGCTTCTGGATCTGCTGGTTCCAATATGCTTTCTCCCTTTCCAGTCTCTCTATTGTCAGGAGATCAGGAGATGGAGATTCTCTCGCCTTCTGAAGTCTCAGTGCAATCTCACTACGTTTAGTCTCTAACTCCTTCTTCTTCGCAGATATGTCAATTGCATACATAAGATATGAGATCTTGAATGGTTTCTTGTAGTTTATCACTACCTGCTCGAATTGCTTCTTGAGGTTCATCACTCCCTCAGGATTATCGGAGAATGCTTCGTAGAGTTTTAATCCAAAGAACCTGCTTGCATAGTATGTATTCCCTATCTGTTTGATCACCACATCCATAGTCGGTGGGATCTCATGTTTGGTTTGGTTCATAACTATCACTACGTTTTTCATCTTTGCTAGGAATGGGAAGGTTTGATCTCCAAAGAATAGCATCAGGGCTGCTAACACAGTTGAGATAGCTGTGATGATCAGTAATAATACATTATTAGATGAGAATGCTAGTAGGAGCGATATTGCTGCTATACCTATCACAATATATTTCTGAGTGTTTGTATCACCAGGTAACATTTAGCACACCAATAATTTATAGACTCATATTGTTTAAAAATCTATTTTCATCTATTCAGAAACATGAGATTTTTAGAACTCTGTGAGACCTTTGAACGTATATCCAAGAACAGATCTAGAATATATATCACAAATGAACTTGCAGCTCTATACACTAGGCTGAACCCAGAGGAGGCGAGAGCGCTTAGTTATCTTCTGATAGGCGAGATATCTCCTCCTTTCAGAGCAATTGAGCTAGGTGTGTCATCAAATTTAATCCTCCAGGCACTGTCTACCGTTCTAGCAAGATCAAAAGACTCTCTTGAGCAAAGCCTCAAAAGATGGGGGGATATAGGGGATTTCATACATGTACATATGAGAGAGAGAAAAATCAATCCTCTAATGAATAATTCAGAACTGAGTATTCTTGATGTATACAATTACCTCCACAAGATCGCCAGGGAGAATACACAGAGAGGAAAAGTAGATATAATAATAAATCTACTCCTAAGAATGAATGAATTAGAGGGAAAGTATCTAGGTAGGATGATAGTCAACAAAACCAGAATCTCTGTTGGAGTTGCAACTGTACTAGATAGTATAGCACAGGCTAGAGGAGTTGATAGAGAGATTGTAAGAACAATATATTACCTAGTCTCTGACATAGGTCTCACAGCAGAGAGAGTATTCTTAGGAGATCTATCATATAAAATACAGATCTTCAATCCTATCTCTCCAGCATTAGCAGAGAGAGTAGGGAATTCAGAGCAGATAATCGAGAAGATAGGCAAGGGTTTTGCAGAATACAAATATGATGGATTCAGAGCTCAAGTACACAAGAGAGGCAGAGAGATAAGGATATTCTCTAGGAGATTAGAAGACATCACAGGTTTTCTCCCAGAGATAGTAGAGGATTTTCAGAGGATAAGTAATGATGTGATAGTAGAGGGAGAGATTGTGTCAATAGTTGATGGAAAACCGGTACCTTTCCAAGAACTTATAAAGAGGAAGAGGAAATATGATGTATTGAAGTATTCCAACATGATCCCAGTTAGGATGTATGCCTTCGACATTCTGTATTTAGATGGTGTGGAGCTATACTCTGAACCTTTCCAGAATAGGAGAGAGGTACTATCAGAGTTCTTGAGAGAGAAGGATTTGGAAAGGATATATTTATCAGAAGGGATGGTAGTAGAGAACAAATCACAGCTCGACATTTTCTTCAACAAGGCCCTCGATGCAGGGATGGAAGGGGTGATCGTCAAGAGATTAGATTCTCCGTACACTCCTGGTCAGAGGAATCATAATTGGATCAAGCTGAAAAGAATTAGTGATACTATAGATGGGTTAGTAGTTGGATATTTCTATGGCCAAGGTAGACTCAGAGACTATCCTGGATCACTATTGGTATGTGTCTACGACGAGGAACTAGACGAATATCAGACAGTGGCTAAGGTGTCTTCAGGATTGTCTGAGGAGGAGTTTATGAAATTGAAAGATAGATTTGTAGAGATAAGTTCTCCGTATATAAACCTAAATACTAGAATACAACCCGATGTATGGATAGAGCCAAATACAGTTGTAGAGCTGAACTACGATAATATCACATTATCACCTACCCACACCTGTGCGTCATCAGAGTTTGGAGGCAGAGGACTTGCCCTGAGGTTCCCTAGAATAGTTCAGATCAGAGAGGATAAATCTATGCGAGAAGTAACAACTGTCTCAGAAATGATATCTCTGTATAGATCACAAGGAGAGAACCAATCAACAGGAACGGAAGGAATGGAATAGATCTCTTTATCTCTATATCCTTACCCATGTTCTCGATTACAAAATCCCTACTGATAATCTTCCCATCAACAGTTATCTCCCCAATCAGTTCAGGTGAAACTATCTTCCTCTCAACAATCCTAATCTTATCTCTCCATACCAAAAATCCAACGTAGCTAAGAACCATAGATAGAACAGGATTGAATATCATAACCAGAGAGACAAATATCGTGAATATCAGATTATATGATGCTGCAACAGCTAGTACTATAGCCACTATAAACATATCTATTGCTTCTATACCAAAATGGATCAGGAGAGGGGGGATTACGAATACCTCTGCATCTCCAAACAATCCCAGCCTGTGAATCAAATACAATAACCCTGAGACAGATAGAAACAACACTAGAAGGTCTCTAAGAATAGACTCATATATGCCTATGCAATACATCAAGAATACTAGTAGATCAGGAACATGTTTGTTGTTTCTGATATCATAATACGATAGAATAGCGAGTATTATTATATATATACTAGTCAGATCCACCATCAGAGATACTCTCTATGTACTGCATCAAGGCATCTAACATCTCCTGAGAGTCTATTTTAGAGACAATCGAGAGTACTGTTATACCCGCATAGTAAAGATCTCTCTGCTTAGGTAAGTAGATCTTGTAGGTCTCTCCAGCTCTGTAGATATTCATACTAGCAAACATCCTGTTCCAAGTATCTAGTGTATGTTCCTCTACATGTAGAATATTATAGTCACTATCCATAATTATCTCTAGCATCTTACCATCGAATTTCTGCCTGAAAGTATCAATCAATTTACTGAACTCAACCAACCACTCTCTGTCATCATCGATTAGGTTCTTAATACCTGTCTGGATTGCTCTGTCAACCACATCGTCTCTATTCAACGGTATAGCAATGTTTATTAGAATCGCATAGTAATCAAGAATATCTAAGTTTGCATCTAACAACTCAACCAATCTACGAAATCTCAGAACATCATCATCGAGAGACATTGCCTCTATGAAATCCTTGTAAGACTTTGGTAATGTCTGGAGTACCGACCGTGCTATCTTAAAATCCTCTAATTCCACACTGAGTCTATAGACTAGATATTTAGCTCTGTTCTCATCTATCTGATTGAGAATCTCTATGGCTGCTCTCAGATATTCCTTGTCTCCACTAGAGTTGTAGAGTTGGTAATACATCCTGACTAGATCATACGATTCCTTCATGGTGTTAGCACAGTTCCCTGATGGGGTAGGTTCTTTACAATCCTCTCTATGTTTGGTATATCTGGATCTGTGAAATATATGGGAATCTTGGACCTATTGGCTATCTTCAGTGCGAATATATCAAATACAAAATTCTCCCCTGCTCCTCTATTATCATCTCTGCTAGCTATCTTCAGGAACTCAGATATAGTGGATGTTGTTATGATCTTTGCATCAGAGTATTTTCTAGGATCCCTGTCATACACGTATTTTACATTTGATATGTTTATGATCTTTGCAGCACCTATTGATTCTGCAACCAGTGCAGCCACTGCATCTGTGGTTATTCCTGGGAAGAATCCCCCACTACAGAGCCATTCGTATTGATTGATTGCAATCGATGCTTCCTCGGCATTATATAGCAATTTGGGATATATGAGCAGTTCCTTGAGAGCATGTAACACTAGAGTGGCATTCTTTCTAGTCTCCCATATTGCTAACATATCATTCTCGTATTCAGTCAATCCTAGTTTCCTACCTTCCTCAATAAATTCTCTTGCTAGAGGGCCACCCCCTACCACTATTGCTCCTCTGTAACCCTTAAGGTTCTTTATGAAATCAAAGAACTTCGTTAGAAACTCGTGGTTTATACCCCTCTCTTTACTATAGAATATACTCCCTCCTAGGGAGAATACTATTCTATTCGAATATGATTGTGGTGGATTCATTCTCCCATACTCTAGTTACATTCACTCTATATATACCAGCTCTCTGGTATATACCTGATCTAGTACCTTCATCATATGTATCAAACTTAGCTCCATCTGCTATCATGTATTTTGGCCTAAAGTCATTGAAGAAATTTATATAGAGATCGGGTATGAAGTAAATACCGTATGCATTCCATTGGAAGTATTCACAACTGAATCTCTTCGAATGATCAATATTGAGTCTCTGAAGCCCCCCTGTTTCTATATCTAGCAACATCAGAATACACTTATCTCCCTTACTTACTCTAAGTACCAAACTCATATCCCCTGGGTTCTTGAGATAGTCTTTACCAGCCTGTATTACTTGTATTTTGTAATTACCTATCTCAAGCACATCACCTTCCTTAAGATAAATATCAAAGGTCTCGTTTGTATATTCCGTTATGCCCCTAGGTGCAATTGTTTTACCGATACGGAAATCCTGTCGCAGTTTCGATAGAGTCTCTAGGTTCACTGGTCTTGCTGATGGAACTATTACGAATTCTATGTCGTCCGAATGAGATCTTATATAGCCATAGGCCTGAGGATACGTCTCCTGTGGTACGCCCCAAATGTATACATCAGATGTACCTAACCTCAATAGTATCAATCTACCCTGTTTCTCCCTGAATCCTACATTGAAGAACTTTATGATGAGTGGATCGTACGATGAGAATGTGTAGTTCATCACATCCTCTTCTTTCTGCTCTGAACTATCCCCCCACCTGATCCCGCCCTGTGTTCTGTTCTGTACAGGTGTAGTATCTATCTCAGTTCTGTTCTGTTCAGATATTATGTTTATTCCTCCTGACTCTATGGGTTGGTTCTGGAACTTGTTGTTCTGGTTCTTAGAAGGTTGATTGTTATCAACACAACCAACCAGAAGCAACACAGCCAAGAGTAATATATACATGAGTTTTATATCTTCTCTCCGCTTTTTAAATCTTTCCAGTTCAGTATTGTATCTCCAAACATCCTGAACAACCTCTCCACATGTTCTTTCATAATATCTTAAATACTGGTTCAGTTTTAAAAAATATCTCAGATACTATCTGTTTGCTCCTCATGATATGTTCGTCGTTCTTTATAGATATCTCAAAGACCAGATCTCTATTCCTCAATAAATCTGTCTCTCCGCACATCATAAACACCCCTCTGTTTATGGTTCTAGTCTGCATTACTTCAATGAATTTTACAAAAGAGTTCATCTCGTTTTTTTCCAATCCAGAGTCAGACGTGAGAATGTTCAGGAACACAGATTTATTAATTCTATTCAGAGCAGAATTGTATTCGTATGATATATCATTCAACAAACTAGGAGAATCTATGAAAATCACTCTATCGTCTTCGTATGAAATTCTGTTGCTTCTAGAGAATGCATCTATTATTAGATCAACTCTATAAGGTACTCTCGTTCTTTTGAGCTTGTTCTCGAGAGAATTCCAACTCTCTCTGAATAGTACGATAACGTTAAATGTATCTCTGCCCATCATGCTCATAGATATAAATCCATCGTATGTAGTAGATGGGAATTTCACAAATATAGACGATCCCTCCTTGATCCCTCCATCCATTATGTAATCTAATTCCTCTATGTGAGTAGATATCATCTCTTTCTAACCTCCATATTCCTGATCATCTCCACAAGCTCCTCTCCATAGTGATTTCTTGTAGTAAACAGTTCTTGAATATTCTTATGGATCTTCTGGAATTTCTTCTTAAGAAATTCCCTTGCATACTGAATACCCTTCCCTCTCTTTATTAGATCTATTGCCTCTCTCTTTATGTCTTCACTATCTGAACCACTATTCAGGATCTCCCTCAATCTCTCTGCTGCATCTCTATCTAATCTTCTGAGAGCATGTATAATCATCATCGTTCTCTTACCCTCTGTAATATCATCTGCCCATTTCTTACCATATTCAGGAGGGGAGAGCAGATTCAGTAGATCATCCTGGATCTGAAATGCAATTCCTATATCCCTACCCAGTTCCATGTATCTCATGTCATCAACTCCGGCCAGATAGGCTCCTAAATACATACTCAAACCTATCAAAGCACCAGTCTTCTTTGATATCATTTTCATGTATTCTTCCTCTGTAGGGAAGTATTTTGTTTCTCTCCAGTATATATCCATAGCCTGTCCCTCTACAACTTCGAAGAAATTAGATACATATAATTCCCTTAGTTTCCTATCATCTAACCTAGCAACCATCTGAAATATCAGAGTGTAGAGAGCATCTCCTGCATTCAGAGCAAGTGGTATGCCGTATTGTTTGTGGAGAGTTGGTTTGCCTCTTCTCAATTCAGATCCATCCTCTATATCATCGTGTATCAAAGTGAAATTATGGAACAATTCTACTATAGCAGCATGATAGAGTATATCATGATAATATCCTCTGAAGTTTCCGTATGTAAGTAATAGTATCAGAGGCCTGAATCTTTTCCCTCCTCTAGTTAGGTATTCCCTTATACCTAAGAATGTTTCCCTGTATCTATCCTCTGGAATCAAAGATAGGATGTATTCATTCAAACATTCTAGGTCAATTCGCATGAATAATTCATAGGACTAACCTTTTTAAATATTTGTTCAGTATGATTAAGGTATGAATAAATACAAAATAGTTGCAGAGTATTTTGGATCTAGACATGAACATTTGATAGAGGCCAAGTCAGAGGCACATGCTCTGAACATCCTGTACGGAAGATTAGGATCTAGAAATAGATTAACAAGAAATAGAATTCACATTATAGAGGTGAAACAGAATGAGTGAACAGATAGATATAGGGGAGAAGGCACGAATACTGAATACTAAACTTAATCAACTAAGATACGAGCTGAACATGATAGGTCAGGAGTTAGGAGCAATAGATCTTAGTATTATCTCCTTAGATGGCCTGGAGAGATTAGCACAGAGCGAAAGTGGAATTCTGAGATTAGAAGATCTTCTCCTGCTTGAAGTATCGAAGATACAGATAAAACAATTATACATCAAGGTGGATTCGCAGACATTTCTACCTATGAGTACCAAAGAGGCCAAGGAATTCCTGATCAACAGAAGAAATAATCTTGCCAAGAGATATGAGGTTATTACCAAAGAGCTGAAGAATGTTGAGGAAGAGATAGTAAAGTTACTGAAAACTATGAGATAGATGTTTGATAAACTTAGGAGAGCATTTCAGAAACTATTCGGAGGAGATGAGCAAGATATAGGAATAGTAAAATCTACGATAGCAAAGATAGTCAACATTCGCCTATCACAGGCAGAGGCAGAGAGGATATCACAGAGACTCTTCTATGATCTACTGGAATCTGACGTTCCATATGAACTAGCTGAGTACATAAAGGGACAGATCCAGAGAGAACTCCTATCGAGAACCTTCAGTGAGAAATACCAAGACGAGATCAGATTATTGTTAAGAGAGATATTGAAGAATTATATACATACTGCAAGTATAGATATAGATAGAGGGGTGATATTACTAGTAGGTCCTAATGGATATGGTAAAACAACCACTGCTGTGAAAATAGCATATCTACTCAAGAGTAGAGGGAAGAGAGTAAAGGTAATCGGTGCAGATGTGTTCAGAGCTGCAGCACGAGAACAATTAGTAGAATTATGTAGTAGATACAACATAGATGTATACACAGACAATTCAGATAGACCTATATCTACAATCATTCGAGGCATGAAAGATAGGGAGATGTATGATTTTATTATAATAGACACTGCAGGTAGGCAAGATCTAAATGTAAATCTACTCAGAGAGCTCCAGAACATAGATAATAAGATCAGACCGGATCTGATACTGTTTGTTCTCGAGAGTTCTGTTGGTAATACATCTCTACATCAACTCAGAGAGTACAGAAAGTATATGAGAATACATGGGATAGTATATACTAAAACAGATCTTGATACTGCAGGAGGTAGTGTATTGGCTGCAGGATATTATGGATTTCCTATATACTTCCTCACAAATGGACAGAACGTCCAGGACATAGAGAGTGCAGATGTAGAGAAGATACTTGATCGGATTCTATGATAGTTCTTGATACTAGTTTCCTGATAGAGATGATCAAGAGGAAAATATCCTTACCAAATATGAAATACATAATACCAGAACCCGTTTACAGGGAGATAAGGGCTATGTCTAAAAACAGAGGTAAAAAAGGTAGTTATGCAAGAGCTATCTTGGATTTCATAAAGAGACAATGCTACATAGTCCCAACAGATTTACCTCCAGATCAGGCTATAATAGAACTCTGCAATAAATATGAATTAGAACTACTCACATTTGATCTTAAACTGAGGAAGGCTGTGAAAAGAACAATACACGTATCAGGAGACTATGTTGACATTGAATACTGAACACTTAAGATACATAGGGATGCTAACTATGCTCATAGATCACATAGGATTTGCTTTCAATATCGATGTATTCAGAATAGTAGGTAGAGTTGCATTTCCTGTGTTTTCAATAATACTGATCAACAACATAATCAGAGGAGGGCAAGAGATACTGGAGAAATACTACTCTAGACTCCTAACATTTGGAATTCTATCTCAGATCCCCTTCTATCTGTTCACCCAATCCTTTCAGCTGAACATAATGTTCCAGTTCCTAGGATTTGTAATGTATCTGCGTGGATCAAGAATACTTGGAATGTTCATATCCGTTCTAAGCGATTACTCGATATTCGGTTTCATCTACATGTATTTTCTCTACAGATATCGTATGTCAAAGAATAATATTGATATGACCATGGCTCTAGTATCAGGCATGTTGCTGAATATCATGTTCATAGACATTCTACATGTTCTTATAACAATCATTATCACATCTATCTTCCTGTTGATTGAACTTGAGAGCAGAGGGAGAGGATTGCCATATTACGTGTTCTATGGATTCTATCCTGCGCATATGTTAGGTATTTATCTTGTAAAGATGTATTTACAGATATGAGAAGGTTCATAGCTTTCGAGACTGAGAGTAATCAGAGGATAGATAAAATATACAGGTACTTCAGTAAGATCCCTGGATTTAGAATATCAAGATTCAGACATGTGACACTGAGCTTTCTGGGAGATATGGAGATAGACATGGATTATCTAGAGGAATTCTTCAGAGGCAAGAAGGCTCTAGATGTAGAGTACTCTGGAATTGGAGGATTTCCTAGAGATACAAACGCAAGAGTAGTCTGGATAGGTGTAAGGATGAGTTATGATATAATGGAAGATTTCAAGTATCCGAAGAATGATATATATCACCTAACAGTTGGAAGAATTGATATGTTGAATCTCACAGAGTTGGATCTAAGAGAGTTTCAACAGACGCTACACATTCAGAGAGTGAGTTCTATCAGACTCTATGAAACAATACTACCTGGTAGAGAGTATAGAGTTATAGCTACTTACTCCTTGGTTTGAGATATGTCATTCCATATAGGGCTATGAGAGCAGATGTTTTGAGTAATATTTCTTTGTTGTGAATGTTAAGTAGATTGTGTTCATATATCAAGATTCCGAAAGTAGATAGGAGAGCTGAGGCTAATGGAATGAATAGGGCTTGTCTGTTTTGTGTACCTCTAATCTCAAGTTCTGTGTGTATGTCTCCTGTATGTTTGTGCTCTTCAGCACTGAACTGATGGATCTTAGAATGCATGTGTTATTTCCAGTAGGATGTTTTATAAATGTTATTCAATTCAGCATCATCCAGAATCTATCTGAATCTGTTAATAGATACATCAGAAGGATTTCAAAATGATAGTTGCTCGTGC
>JANXEC010000050.1 GCA_025058915.1 Microcaldota archaeon
ATATTACGTCATCTATCCTGCTGCAATAATAACAGGTATGATGAATTTAGTCTTTGAACACACTCTAATAATATTTCCAATCACGTACATAATCACAGGAGTATTTATTGTTCATATAGCAGAGTACCTAGGAAGGAAAATGAAGATACAGGATAGTAAATTAGGGGCGATCATAATATCTCTACCAATTATAAACTCTGGGGTAGTCTACTCTGTGGGGTATCTGATAGGTGGTAACGACGGATTGCTGAAAATGGTTATGTATACTATAGGTGATATAATAGTCATACCTTACTCACAGCTTGTTGCATCAAAATATTCAATCTCTCTCAAAGGAGCAGGAAACCCGATTTCTTATTTGGTAAATCCTATAAATCTAGCAATCCTTCTAGGTTTAGTACTGAACTTATTCAATCTAACTATTCCAGATTTCCTTCTCAATCCAATCCAGAAACTCTCAGAGATGATAACACCAATCGTAATGATAGGTCTGGGTCTATCTGTTAACCTCAAAGGATATTTCAATGAATTCACAGCAGGATTGGTGATCATTAAAAATATTCTATCGATTATAATTGCATTGATAGTATCTCAAATCTTCAATCTAGATAGAATGGATTCTATGTTACTGATATCTGCAGGTGTGTCTTCGCTCGGATTCGTCGGGACTGTACTATCAAAACAAGTAGGATTTGATTACACTCTATCAGCAACTCTGAATTTCATATCTATAATTTCTCTCTTTGTCTCACTGATATTCCTAACACAACTATGATACATCTTCTCCTTCTCTATGTAATCACCATGAACCTTCTATCAATCCATAGCCCGAACAGAGAATACACAAACATAGCCGATATTTCATATCTGAAGAGCTGTGTATATATTCATCATAAGAACTTTGTATCACATCTTAGATATAGTGCAAATATTCTTTATACCATATACAGATCAGCAAGAACTCTACAGAATCTTGGGAGGAATCCAGCAATATCAATAATAGCAAACGAGATAGCGAACAACATAGAGCAGAATTATCACATATACATAGGAAAAGTTATCAAAATGTACAGACACAGAGATTTATGTATAAACAAAGATATTAGAACAATCATTATACCTATAGTATCCCTCCAATCTTTAGAATACATAACATTTGTAGATGGGATCATACCCTATATAGGAGATGGATCTATATCGAATCCAGCGATCCTAAGCAACATCATAACTATCGACTTCAGAGACTCTAAGATGTGTATATCATGCAAACAAGGTAGATTCTTGGTACTATCTGAGAGTAACCTCAGGAAGATCTCATACTATAGAGTTATAGAGGGGGAATGGGATCTAGAGATGGTATGTATACCTACAACCAATCATATACTTAGAGAGATACCTAACATACGTAACATCATAGATCATCTGAACTTCTGTGAGTAATGGGCTGCATTGTATCCTGCCACTGCTCCTTCTGCTATTGAATTCACTAATTGCTTGAATGAGCCATATCTAATATCACCTGCTGCATAAACACCAGGGATGTTTGTCATGTAATTCATATCTGTTACTATGTATCCATCTCTCAACTCTACTATGTCTCTAACCAATTCAGTGTTTGGATCATGTCCAATAAATACAAACACACCATCTAGCTCTATTCTATCTACAGCTCCTGTCTTCAAGTTCTTCACCTTTATACCTCGAACCTCCTCATCTCCATATATCTCCTCAACCACACTGTCTAGAACAAACTTCACATTAGATCTACTCATCAACTCATCCACATTAGCTCTCTCTGCTCTGAATGTATCTCTCCTGTGTATGTGGTAGAGCTCTCGGACTATACCTGAGAGATACAGTGCCTCCTTCACAGCTGTATCCCCTCCTCCCACTACAGCTACTCTCCTATCTTTGAAGAATGGTCCATCACATATAGCACATGTTGACACTCCTTTACCAAAATACCTATCCTCTCCAGGTACGCCCAGTTTTCTAGGTTTTACACCCATTGCCAAAACAATGCTTCTTGCTCTGTACTCTCTCCCACTGGCTACAATTGTTTTCCATTCACCATCCAGAGACACTCTCTCCACAGGTGAGAACTCCTTCACATCTACCCCTAACCTTATCAGATGATCTCTGTATTTCCTAGCCAGTTCAGCTCCAGATATACCTGGAAGTCCTGGATAATTATCAACAATCCAAGTACTTGCAATACTTCCACCTATCTCCTTACTGTCTATTACTAGAGTAGATACTCCTGATCTCTTTGCATATATCCCTGCACCTACTCCTGCAGGACCTCCGCCTATGATTATAACATCATAATCCGATTTTGTATCTTTAGTCTTACTGAACTTAAACATAGGAATTCTTTATGGTATGAAAATTTAAAAACATATACCCATTCATAAAAACATGGAACTATACCTGATGCTAATGAAAATACTGATCAACCTGATGTTAGGGGTTATCACTTTGTTCCTGAGTGTGAAAATATTTGATCTTCTCACCAAAGAGATTGATGAGATAGATGAGATCAAAAGGAGAAATGTAAGTGTCGGAATACTATTAGGAGGGATTATCCTGTCTATAAGCATAATGATAGCAGATGTGTTCAGAGAGAATGTTATACCAGGTAATCTAGAGGAGTTTGTAAAGGTTATAATTATGGATATATTTAGATATACCTTATCTGTGATAATTGGTGTTGCTGTGATATTTATAAGTTACAATATGTTCAAAATCCTGAATTCAAAGAGGTTTAACATAGTAGTAGAATTGAAGAATGGGAATGTTGCTGTGGCTATGTTATTGGCTGTATTCTTCGTAGCACTTATGATCATGATATCGTCTGCTCTGAAGACACTATTTATAGTGTTGTTCATGTATCCTATCAGAGTGATATAGTATGAAGACCTTTGATGAGATACTAGACTTAGGAGATGTGGTTGATATAAGGTATCCTGCAAAGGGATTCATAGTGATAAAACCTTATGGAATGATGACTATCAAGAATCTCTACAGACTGTTTGAGAGAGAATTAGAGAGAGATG
>JANXEC010000051.1 GCA_025058915.1 Microcaldota archaeon
AGATTATCTACAGTCCTATGTGAGCTCATCAATACCATGAAAAACCTCCTACCAATGGTTCTACTTGCAGGAATAGTATTATCTGCAGTTATATATGGTATCTCCCAATTATTGCCTCAAGAGCTAAAGGCTAGAGGATCTTCTTGGGCACTTAGTGGAATAGTATTTATTATATTAGCAGCAATACTATTCATAGTAATTCCATACTTAATAGATGCACTTGTACCAGAGTGGAACATACTAGAAGTATGCTGAAATATTCAGTATTTTATCTATCTCTTTTTCTAGTATCTTACGGATCTAACAATCTAGCTAATACCCTCTCCCAAACCTGTACCTTTCTGTATGATGTAGTTGGATCTATTGCATTCATAATGATATTATTATCATCGATAAGTTATGCTATTTCCCAAGTCTTGCCTGCAGATCCTAGAGCAAAAGTACTTGTATATGGTCAGAACCTATTTGTAGGTGCGATTCTTGGAATTATATTATTGCTCATAATTCCAGAGATCATAGCAGTATTGATAGGGGCTAGATCTTTCAATCCTCAGAATTGTACTTTCTCAACTTGAAGATCCTCATATTCACAGATCTACATGATGGCATTAGGGAAATAGAGTCTATCTTGAGAAGTTCAGATGCAGATCTGGTATGCTCTCTAGGAGATATATCAAATAGACAGGACAGAGCTTTGGCAAGAGATTTATTAGATATGATCGATTACTATATACCTGGAAATATAGATGGGCCTGAGATCTTGTCAGTAATGGAACCGAAGAATTTTCACTACAGAATCCTCAGGATTGGTGATGTAGATATATTTGGATTTGGTTATTCCAATCCAACTCCGTTTGGAACATATGGTGAGATGTCTGAGACAGAGATTCAGAAACATCTATCAAAGATCAGGCTCAGGAGAGATACTATCTTCCTGACTCATGCCCCTCCATATGGTATTCTGGACAGAGTTCAGGGAGTGGGTAGTGTTGGTAGTAAAGCCATAAGGGAATTTGTAGAGAGAAACAGAGATAAAATAATCATGCACGTGTTTGGACATATTCACGAGGAAATAGGATCTGTGGATATACATCACAATCTCAAACCTGCATACATGGGTGGTTATGCGGTAATAAAAGATAGGGAGATTCGATTATATTAGTCTGTTGATAAGACTCCTCACCAGCGTATATGTGTTGTTTATATCGTCTATCATTGCAAACTCATTGAAAGTATGGATATATCTTATGGGATTGCATATTGCTATGCTTGGTATTCCTCCCCTGACATTAAAAACATTACTAGCCTCTGTTGCTGAGTCTGTAGTTATTCTGTATTGTATTGGTATAGAATGCTCTTTGGCTATCTGATCTATCATTTCCAAATATCTATCTCTTATAACATTACCTATTCCTCTGATCTCCCTTACAGTTATCTCTGGACCTCCACCTAATTTCGTGAATTTTTCACCTCCTGGATAGTCATTTGCCTCACCTACATCTAGTGCAATAAATACTCTTGGATTCAGATTCCAGACTGCATTATAGGCTCCTTTGCCTATGCTAGAGACTTCTTCCTCTGTGGATCCCATCAGTATTACATTCTTAGGTAGATCTCTTGCCAATCGTGTTAGTAAATACACCCCGATTCTATCATCTAGGGCCTTACCGACTACATACTTGGAACCTATCTTAGATTCCATGTACACACCTCCTACATTTCCAGGCCTGATCCTCTCCTGAACCTCTTTCCTATCCATATCTGTCTGAATATAGAGTTTTTTGAATTTCACTTTCCTCTCCTCCTCATCCTTCCAGTCCTCGACAAAATCTCTCTGAACAATCCCCTGCACCTCCTCCTTTCCGAATATAACAACTCTCTTGGATAGCAGATACTCTGGCAAATATCCTCCCAGAGGAACTATCCTTATGAACCCATCTTCATCGATATATCTAACTATAAATCCTATCTCATCCATGTGGGCAGATACTACTATAGGTCTATCCACTATTTCGGTATATGCTAGTATGTTGCCACTATCATCTTCTCTGACATTGAGACCTGCACTCAGGAATTCTTCTCTAAGTATCTCTCTCACTCTATCCTCTCTACCGGATGGAGAGATTGCCTCAGATAGCTTTGCTAAGAGTTCCATGAGTATGTTTAGAGAGGATAGTAATTTAAACTATTCTAATACCTTTGATCTTCGAATACTGTTCTCTGTGTTTAGTTAGCATTGCTAACGATTTCGATAGTGCTATTGATGAATTATACACCACTCTGAATGGAGGTGGTTCAGACAGCTGGAACTCCCTGAGAATATTTATCATCTCTAGTGCAGCACTCTCATCAAAATACAGTATCTCAAATGCATCTATTACAGCCTCTATAGCATCAGGTGATGGAATAATATATGCTAATTCTCCTAATACCAGATCTGTGATATATAGTTTCTCTCTACCAATGTATAGCTCCAGTTTCTTCACAGCAGACTGTTTGTTAGTGATATAGTCTATGAGAAAATCAGTATCAACTATAATCATCCTAACAACCTGTTCATTCTGTCATGATGAATGTAGTTCTCGTTTATTATGCCTTTTAGATTGAGGATTTTAGACTTAGTGCCGTGACTGTCATAAATGTTCATGAGAAAATCTATTGTGTCTGAAAAACTCATCCCTAATTTTGCCTTGATCCTTCTCAGTCTCTGGTACACCTCGTCTCGAACTGTGATTATCTTTGCCATAATGTATATATGCATTAAATATATTTAAATATATCGACGGATGTTGTGGATAGTTAATAGATCATGATATTTCTGTCCATATTTTTTCTCTCTATAGATCTATAATATATATAAACCACTTTCAACGTAATATCAATCAGGTGAGACAATGG
>JANXEC010000052.1 GCA_025058915.1 Microcaldota archaeon
ACCCATCATCATCATAGATGCAACTGCATCTATGTCAGGAACTTTATGAGTATGAACCTGTATATTGTATCTTCTATTTACAAACCTCTCCAGTAACTCGGCTCTCTCCTTAAAAGACTCCGAAGTGATCATGTAATTATTGAAAATCTATTTCTCCTTCAGTTCCTGTTCCAATGCGCTTCTCATTCTCTCCAAGGCTTCACCTTTGATCTTGATCTGCTGTTCAAATTCTTTGACCTTATCCTCGAGCATTTTCTGCAACTTCTTCATATCTTCTAATAGTTTTGTTTTATCTGTACTTACTATCACTGTTCCATACTGCTTCAGCACAGTATTCCCAGGATACTGAGACAATACATCTATAGACCTCTGCAGTTCCAACATCTGTATCCTGAGTTGATCCACTGTATCTACCATACCCTTGAGCTCTGCTTCTCTCCTCTGAAACTCAACTATCTTCTCCTCAAGTTTTGATCTATCTATCATAATTAAGACTATACTATACAAACATTTTAAAAACCTATACTATACTGTTGTTTGTTTTTAGAGATTCTATTGAAGATGCTCCTCTGAGATTTGATTCTATATAGGATCTAAACATTTCTACAACTTTTCTCTTATCTGGATGCTCATCCAGAGCATATTCCAAGACCTCATCAAATGTATCAACCATAATTATCCTGTTTGAATCTCTCTCCAGAATATCATTCTCCAACACTTTAGGCACAAGTACATAAGATATATTAGCATCTAACGCTCCTCTTATCTTCTGATTCACCCCTCCAACAGCCAACACCCTACCTTTGAGATCTAGGGATCCTGTCATAGCTATATCTTGTCTGATAGGTATTTTTGTTATCGAAGATACTATTGCAGTTGCTATTGCAATTGATGCAGAATCACCCTCTGTTCTATAGCTCTGGACAAACTCTATGTGAATATCGTAATTATTAATCTTCTCTCCCATTACACCCTTTATGAATCCAAGTATTATATCTATAGACTCCTTTGCTATGTTTCCCAGACCTCCAGTAGCGTATATGTTTCCTTTCCTCTTTGTTTTGATAGTACTAACTTCTATCGGCAACACCATCCCTTTCATCGGATATCCTAGAGTGTCTGTGAGAACTGCTAATCCATTCACCATCCCAACCACTTTACCAATATTGTAGAATTTCCTGTATCTCTTCACATTCTCCATGTATTTCTTGATAATCTGTTCCTCTACTGTTCTGAGTTTCTCCCTTGCCATCCTCACATGTTCAGGCAGTACATATTTGGAATTTTCCCTCTTTGCTATATCTCCTGCCTCTCTTACAATACCTCCTAGCTCTCTCAATCTCAAAGTCAAATAACCTCCTCTTGTAGCCATCTCCTGAGCTATCTTGATTATTTCATCCACAGCCTCCTTGACAAAATGAGGGATTTTTCCATCTCTCTTGACTTCCTGGGCCACAAACACAGCTAGCTTGTATCTGTTCTCAGGAGTATCCTCCATGTCATCATCCATATACACTTCATACCCTTCTCCTCTTATTCTGCTCCTGAGAGCAGGATGGAGATGTTCTATGTCTTTGTAATTACCTGCGGCCACCAATACAAAATCTGTTGGTGCTGGATGTGTTTTCACGAGGGCACCAGATGAATTCTCGCTCTGACCTGTTATCGAGAATTGCTTCTCCTGCATGGCTGTAAGTATCTTCTGCTGCTGATCTAAAGACAGAGTTGCAATCTCATCTATGAACAGCACACCTTTGTTTGCCTTGTGTATTGCTCCTGCCTCCACTCTTAGATGAGGAGGAGTCCCTAGACCTCCACTCTGGAATGGATCATGTTTCACATCACCTAGCAATGCACCTGCCTTGGTTCCTGTAGCATCTACAAATGGAGCGCTAGTTCTGTTAGAGTTATCAACTATCAGCTTAGGTGAATTGGATTGAAATGATGGGAGTTTAGTGATACTCCCAAAATTCCTGAAGAATGGTATTAGGATGTAGTTCAGTATTAGGAACGCAAGAGATGTGGTTATCAAGAAACCTATGAGATTCTGAAGATTGTTAGATCCAAGATAACCTATCATCAGAGACATAACAAATGCAAGGAAGGTATCGAATGGATTTTTTCTCTTAACAGGAGTATCTGTTGATATAGATTGTATCTTTGCATAGTATTCAACTATTCTCCTCCCTAGACCTCTCTTGTCTGTTAGATAGTAATATATCATATTTGACTTGCCTTCCCTTGTGAGTCTCTCCATGATCGTAAGTTCTCGCATATTATAGTAAATGTTGTATCCATTTCTCATCACATAGTCGAAGTCTGGGTAGGTCTTGACAGTCTTTATCAGAGGTTCATTCTCTATCACAGGATTTGGATATACTAGTATGTCCTCGAGCTCTCCACCTGTCTCAAGGAGTTCTGCCATAGCCTTTGCTAACATACTCTTTCCAGTACCAGGAGATCCTATCAGTAAGACATGTCTTCTCTGTTTGCTAGCAAGTCTTATTATTTCTTTTGCCCTCTCTTGCCCTATCACCTGATCTATCAATTTCTCAGGTATCTTGATCTCCTCTGTAGTTCTAAAATTGAATTCTGTCATGTTCAATACCATAATAATCCAGAAGGTTTTTTAAGTCTTTCTTAGCACTCTCAGCACCCTCAACCTTCAATACATCATTCTCTCTATAGACTCTGAGATCGAGTTTATGATATTTGATTATTTCCTCGATGATTCTCTGAGGATCTTCGATTCTATCTATTATCTCTACCTTTACCCTCAACCTCCTTCC
>JANXEC010000053.1 GCA_025058915.1 Microcaldota archaeon
AGACAACTCTTGGCATTACCACAGGAGATAAGAGTTGCAAAGGAGAAGATATTGATAGATAAATTAGTTAAGATGAACATACTCCCAGAAGGGAGTAAAATAGATGATGTTCTGTCTCTGAAAGTAGAATCTATTCTAGATAGAAGATTGCAGACATTGGTTTACAAGAAGGGATTTGCAAAATCAATCAAACATGCTAGACAATTGATAGTTCATGGATTCATAGCTGTTGGTGAGAATAGAGTCACATCTCCATCAGCGCTTATAGATAGTAAACACGAAGAGGAAATCAGATGGTATAGGCCCTATAGAGAGGCTCAACCTGATACTAAGGAGGTGAAACAATGAGTAGAGTAGCAGTGATAAGAATATATTCATCGAAGAATGATACTATTATTACTGCAACCGATATAAGTGGTGCAGAGACTCTAAGTTGGTCAAGTGGAGGTAGGATTGTTGATGCAGACAGAGAAGAGGGAAAACCATATGCAGCAATGCAGGCAGCATCCAAAGTAGCAAGTGACCTGAAAAACCTAGGTGTTGACCAGATCATAATTAAGATCAGAGCTCCAGGAGGGAGTAAGTCGAAAATACCAGGACCTGGGGCAAATGCAGCTGTGAGAGTGTTCTCTAGAGCAGGTTTCAGAATTCTCAGGATAGAGGATGTAACACCTATACCTACTGATAGTATCAGGAGAAAAGGAGGTAGAAGAGGAAGAAGAGTATGAAGATACGGGATCTGAAGATCATAAATCCTTACTATGCTGAATTCATATTAGAAGGAGATGACAA
Organism: Microcaldota archaeon; assembly: GCA_025058915.1. GTDB lineage: Archaea > Micrarchaeota > Micrarchaeia > Anstonellales > J096 > JAADEL01. The sequence goes on from JANXEC010000053.1 coordinate 793, forward strand.
AGAGGCAAATCTACTGAGGAAATATCTCATGGGTAGAGTGCCTGTGTATGCAATAGATTCTGTTCTGATGAGGAAGAACACCACTGCTTACCCTATTGAATACATTGCCCATAGGCTGGGTATGATACCTATCAGGGTGAACTCCAAATCCCCTGCATCAGAGTATCGAGCCTTCCTGTCTCACAAGGAGAGGAAGGTGTTTAGGGAGATAACTAGTAGAGATATCATGTTTGAGAGTTCTGATGTGGAGGTAGCAGAGTACTATCCTGAAGGTGTGAAGAATAAGAATGGTTATGATATAATAGATATCTTGCCTGGTCAGGAGATCGATCTGGAATTAGTGATTAGACCTGGTATAGGATTTAGACATTCCAAATTCCAGACAGCACTATCTTCCTATGAACAGATCTCAGATACAGAATACAGGATGTTTGTTGAGACAACATTCCAATACACTGCGGAGGAGTTGATCAGGCTTGCAATGTCATACATAAAGGAAGATCTGAAGGCTTTTGATAAGATTTTATAAACCTTTTTCATAAATAAAAAAATAATGATAGTAACCCTTTTTCATAATAAAAAAATAATCATAGAAACCTATCTAGATTATGGTACTCTAGTTACTACTCCAGATCCAAACATATCTGGATCTACCAATTCTCATCTTCTTGGAGATTACTACAGAATCAGAAAGAGGAAAGACAAATCTCAGTTCTCTATGTACCATGGACTGAAGACTAAAATAGGATATAGGGCCGAGATACCGTATGTTATAACTATAAACACAAAACATGGACCCATGATGTATTTTCCAAAGCAATACAGTATAGCTCTTGAACTAATACATCCTACGTCTAGTGCTGAATTATCAAACATACCAGGTAGAATTAAGAATCTAGAAGCTCATGTAACTAGAACACCTTACATAATAAATTCTGATGGATTGGTAGAGATACCTGATGAACATAGAGTTTTACAAGTCCTGAATAATGTACTAGACACAGGTAGAGGGATTGATCCTTCTCTTCTCAAGAATAGACCCTTCGCAGGATTGGTTGTAATAGATCCTAGGGGTATAGAGGAGGTTATAGCTAGAGGTAATTATAGTGCTAAGGGAGAGATCAATCTAAGACCTAAAATGATAGTCTACACAGAGGATCTGGATATATATGTAATAAATGGAATGTTTGCCATAGCAATTCCTAGAAATGATAATTCAAACATCCCTAAAGATCCCATAGAGGGGAAAGAATTAGAAGAATTGCTCAAGAGGCTTGATCTGGTCGGTGTTATAATCCATAATATAATGGGTAAGAAGATATTAGATTACAGACAGCTAGGAGATAAAGATCATGTTCCTGTCTATATCAGAGATTGGTTTAAAGAATGGAAGATCAATTCATCAGAACTTACTGGTGTTCTTAGCTACTATCCTATAATCCAGAGATTCGGAATGCATTCTATAGGATATAGACCAAGTGGAAAGGAGAGGAAAGCTTTGAGAAAGAAAAAGATAAATCCCCTGCGTATACATGTATATCCGGAAGATTTAGAGGGAGTTCTAGGTGAGGATGGACGTATCCAAATGGAAGAATTATATAGATCTTTGGATATAGGAAATCTTGCAAGATCATTTAATACAGACTATGCAAATCTTATTCTAGCCGCTGCAGCTCAAATCATAGATAGAGAATCTTTACCTAATAGAATTGAAGAACCGACAGAGATGGGAAAAATAACTTCCATAAGTACAAGTGCGGTTGATTTTCTGATTAGAAAAGAACTTATACCAACAGCCCGTCCAATCTCAGAACCACGATCCCGCCTACCCCCCATAATCATGATCGAGGGGTCTGAGGAGATAGTACAAAAAGCCCTACAGATCCTAGAGACACATCAATATGATCTTAAGATACCGGCTGTGAAGATATGGATAGATACTA
>JANXEC010000054.1 GCA_025058915.1 Microcaldota archaeon
TGGAGTGTCTTTAGATATAGTGTTAACACAGTGACTACATACCTCTATCTCGGCACCTTCTATCACAACTCTATTTGATGATGGTCTCTTACCACAGATCTCGCATATCATATAATTATTGTAAGTATCTTCACTATGTCCTTCCCGCTCAGCTCTCTATAGATTTTCTCTGCAAATATCTCCACTCCATCTAATCCAGTCTTTTCATACAGATCTTTGAAACTATTGTAAGGTCTCTTCTCAAGAACTACCTTCAGTGTCTTCTTTCCTATATGAGGTAGAAACTCTAGAGTGTGTGTCCTTGCGTTGATTGCCTTTGCATTATTCAGAAAAGTCACGTACTCTGCCTCCCTCTCCATCACTATCTTCTTTAGAACATCTTTCATGTTCATCCTTGCTCCCTCTGTAAGATCCTGGAAGGTGATTCTCTCCTTTATCATCTCTATTACATCTCTCTTATCTTTGTCCTTACCGATGTAGTATTTCTCACCTATCTTTGCTGTTCTATCTCTCTTTATCGAACCTAACAACAGGGTAAATCTATTCACTCCTAATAAATACGCCGTGCCTCTACCATCTGGAGAGATAGACACATCTAAAACATATGCGTAATCTTCCATAGTATTATTATTTGTGGAATATTTTTATAATCTTATCTGCGTTTTCAGGATTCTCCCCGTACTGAACCAACAGATCATTCACTAGATCATGATTGTTAGGCTTGATATCAATAAGTTTTGCTATTGCCTCATCACTAGATATTCCTATCTCCTTTAGCTGCTGGATGTATTTTACATCATCAGGATCTACTATTTCCATGTGAAGATACTGTAGTTTTATGTTATATGTATAATCTCCAGCCTTCATGAGTCTTTTTACTTCTGCCTCAGGAATTGCAGAGATGTTCAGGATCTTCATACTCTCTCCATGTGAATAGGTAGAAGAATTAGTTTCTTCTCCTCGTTACCTAGCTTCACTCTAACAACATATCCTCTACCTCTCCTCTCTATTACTTCACCTACTAAGTTCTTGTATCTCCTGTGAGGTATCTGTCCTGATCTATAGTAAGGAACTGGTGATATTCTGATTCTCTCTCCTATTTGGAATTCTCTCACAAAATCAGCAGGAGTTATTCTTCTCTCTGATCTAAGACTCTTGAGAGTCTTACTGAGATATCCTTTGGATCTCTTCATGATTCTTATTTAGAGCGATTGATTTAAAAACGTTCTGAGTTATATTTAAATATGATTAATCTAGGTAAGAATAAGCTCAGAATAGTTAACATGGTTGCCTCTGCAGATTTGGGTGTTGAGATTGAAATAGATAGGTTGGCTAGAGAGGCGGAGAACGTTGAATACGAACCTGAGCAGTTTCCTGGAGCAATAATAAGATATTCAAATCCTGGAACCACTGTTCTGTTGTTCAGAAATGGTAGGATAGTAATAGTTGGGAGTAGGAGCGAGAAAGATATAAAACAGACCATAGACCAGCTAGTAAATGATCTGAATACCAGGGGGGTTGTAAAGAATAAAGTTGTTCTAGATGGAGATAAGGTGATATATAGAATTCCAAATTATGTAGCTCTGGGTGAGATGGGTTTTGCGATAGATCTGGATGCTCTCTTAGAGAACCAGGATCTGAACTTAGAATACGAACCTGAGCAGTTCCCGGGAATAATGCTCTGGATAGATAAATACAACTCCACTGCCCTAGTGTTTAGAAATGGTAAAGTCATACTATCAGGAAATAGAGACATAGATAGCATGAACAAGTCTTTTAACTATCTGAAAGATATTTTAAATAGATATAGGATCAAAGATAACTCATGAGGTATCTTGTATTTGTACTATTAGCTCTGGCTGGATGTATAGATAGTCCTACAGGTACAGAAGATCAAAGTAATCATACTGCACTAGATCCAGCTAAGGAAGAATTCAACAGAACCTATTACTCCACAATAATCTCAATCTGGGAGAGACTGATAGGAGGAAATTATCTGTATAATGCTACTGAGACAGAAAATCAATACGTATATTCTGTAGAGGCGTATGTTGTTGGGGATAATTATAGTATACTCTACAGAATCGGACGTGTGCCAGATATAGAGGTGCTTGCATACAGAAAGAATTCCGAAGAATTGTACTGCATCAGATTACTAGGTAGGTTTTTGAATTGCACTAATTCCGGACAGCTATTATTCACAGTTCTTAGAGATTATGGTATTTCAGATATCAGGAGATATGTGTTTAGAGATAGGGTTGTAATAGATGCAGAGGAAAGATTAGTGAAAACAATCGTTATGTCCAAGAATATACAGGTACAGAAAGATTCCGATAATAAATATATTCTCTCCTACAGACCTATAGATCTGAATGCACAGGAGATGAGAGTGTTAGGTGTATCTGAAACCAGTCTAGAGACAACAGATAGAGTTGTACAGAAACTAGAGATGTATAATACTTCTTATAGATCTGAAATTTTGATCTATCCCAGAAACAACAGTCCTCCATCAAACATAACCATAACTACAGAAGTTAGCTTCAATATATCTGACATCCCCCCTCTACATATTGACTTCGATAGATA
>JANXEC010000055.1 GCA_025058915.1 Microcaldota archaeon
TACGAACACTATCTTGATTTAATAGTCCTGGATTTGTGATAGAATCTGTTGTTCTTTGAGATGTTTCTGTGTTTTGAATAGTATTATTATCCTCTAAGGTTTCAGAATCTTCAAATTGAGATAATTTAGGGAGATTTACCTTGTTGAAGATCCAGACCAGACGATCGTTTTATATTTCTAATTGATATTTTATGTTATGGTGATGAACCGCACGCAGCTCTGAGTAGTGATGAGATGACTTGACGCTGATGGTGATAATCTTGAGGATCAGAGATATAACAGGAATACCTATAACTTCCTATGATATAATTGGTGATAAGGCTGTTGTATACATTCCAGATGAATACATGGACAGAGCCAGGGAGATAGCTGAAGCCATAGTTAAGGTTCACAAGAGAGTCAAGTCAGTATTCAGGAAGAATCCTGTAGAGGGAGAGTACAGAACGAGGAGATTGGAACATATATATGGAGATCCAGGTACAGAGACGATTACGAGAGAGAATGGAATAATACTGAAGTTAGATATTGAGAAGGTATTCTACTCTCCTAGAATGAGTAATGACAGGAAGATTATAGCCAGTAAAGTCAGATCTGGAGAGAATGTGTTTGTACCGTTCGCAGGTGTGGGTCCGTATGCTATATTAATTGCAAAGAGTTGCGAGAGATGTAAGGTAGTAGGTATAGAGAAGAACAGTACTGCAGTATTCTACTTCAGAGAGAACATTAGGCTAAACAGACTAAACAACATTGAGGTGATTGAAGGTGATGTTCTGGATTATGTTGATATGTACAGAGACTGGGCGGATAGAATTGTAATGCCCCTACCAAAGGATTCATACAACTATCTGAACAGACTATCTGATGTTGCAAAGGATAGTGGAATATTACACATTTACATGTTTGTTGATTCGAGAGATCCAATAGAGGATGGATTAACCAAGATACAGAGCAATCTATCACATAAGTTTGAGTTGTTAGAGACCAGGAGATTAAGAGGGTACAGTAAGACTATCGATGAATATGTTTTTGAAATAAGACTCTACAAGACTTCTGGATTGTAACTCTTCAGTTCTATATGCAGTGTATTTAGATATTTCCTAATAATTATTCCTAGTGTGTTATGGTGTAAAACATAGCTGTTAGGTTCCAGGTGTTTCAGCCGATCATCAAATATAATTAGAATCCTTCCTTCTCTGTACATTACAAAGGAACCTAAGATGTTATAGTATTTGTTCCCATATGAGTCTGATTCTACTCTATTTACTGGAATTCCTAATAGATCTATACTACTCTTTACCTCATCTCCGATTTTCAGAAGAATCTTCCCTACGGTACTGACTCTTGGATTTTGTATTCCATCTATGATTCTGGGTTTATCTCTTGCTCTAGATAGATATGTTTCGTAGTATGAATCATTATTATATAACAATATCTCATCCAAAAACATAGGTATCATAACAAGATTATTCAGGAAACCGCCTACATATCCAAATTTCGGATGTACATAATTATAGGGTAGATGTATGTTCATCGTGTTCAGATGTTTACTGTACAGACTATAGAAACAGTAGAATTCAAACGGTATGTATCCTCTATCTGTTCGCACTAGATCAAAACCATCTAGAGAGCTCCTATCAAGAATCTTCTCATTCATCTTCCTATATATTTCTCTCCATCTCCTGAGGTTTGGTTCTTGTATCTTTGAATCTATCATTAAATTTATGGTAGGAATGTTTGGATCAAGTTCAATCCCAGGTCCGATCTGACCGGATTTGATAGGATTGAGATATTCCCTAGCTAACTCAAGATTCTTCTTGATCTGATCCTCAAGTCTCATAATCTTCACCATCAACAATTGGATCTCTGTTCTTCCATTTTACAGACATATATGAATCTCTGATCTTTATCGAAATATTCTGTTTTGGATCAACATGAGTTATATCTTGAGCTGGTTTTATTCTTGAATCAAACGCTCTGAGTTGATTTCTGGTTTTGATCATGAATCCGTTCTTAGTCTTCCCGAAGAATGTATCTCTACTATCGTTCTGTAAGATTCCCTCGAGCTCTATTCCTGTGAAACCTACCGACATTATCTTTTCAACCTTTAATAGGTAATCACTAATATTAGGGCCTTGAATACTCCCGAAATTCTTGATCTTACCCAGAGAGAAATTAGATCCTACCAATCCTCTAA
>JANXEC010000056.1 GCA_025058915.1 Microcaldota archaeon
AAGAGATTTTACAGACAGAGATTTTATGAACCTCAGAACAAAAGGTTTTACGATCAGAGGAGATAAGACGATCAGTTTAGAGGAAGTTACGTACGAGGTTCCAGGAATAAGGGTATTCTACACAGGAGACACCATGTACTTTGAGGATCTGGCAAAAGAGCTAGGGAAGGTTGATGTGTTGATACATGACAGTACATTCCTAGATGAAGATCAGGAAGCGAGATCAAAGAGACATTCCACAGCACGAGAGGCGATATCCATGGCCCAGAGGCTCGATGCAGAGTTACTGGTACTTACCCACATAAGCAATAAATATGAACATGTTCCAGATGAGAACATACTGAGCAGACTTGATACTGTAGGTAGGAAAGTAGTGATAGCTCGAGATGGGATGAGAGTGATTCTAAAGAGAGAGGAATCACTGAAGATTACAATTATATAGAACATATTAAAAGGTTTCTATGGATATAAAAACACAGGGGTGATTAGAATGCCAGAGACCAAACCACAAGATGCAGATAATGTAGTTCTGGTAGGTAAGAAGCCTACTATAGGTTATGTCTTGGCTGTACTGACTCAATTGAGTCAGGGTGCAAAAGAAGTAGTAATTAGAGCCAGAGGAAAACAGATTGCCAGAGCAGTAACTGTGCTTGAACTGCTCAAGAGAAAGTATAGACCTGATCTCAAAGTCAAAGCTATAAACACTTCCACAGAGGATGTGCCAAAGGAGGATGGTAAGGTAGCCAAAGTATCTGCTATAGAGATAATAATCGAAGCCTAATTCTCTATTTTTTCTCTTTTTCTAACTCCTCAAATCTCTTTCTGATCTGTTCGTATAATTCTTTCCTGATATCTCTCTTCCCCATATCTGCCTTCAGAGCAATACTCAGTTTAGATGCCAATGCTCTGGCCATTTTTCCCCTAAGTCTCTTTGGAAGCCTATGGATCCATGGTGAGAGATAAATAATACCATGTTTTGGGGGTTTGATCTTGCCTCTGGACCTTATGTGTTTGAACAGTGCTCTCTCTGCACCTATCACCTGAATGGTTGATGATGGAGCTTCAACTAACTCCCTGTAACTCCCGATTCTCTCAAGCATCATCCCTAAGATGAAAGGCCCTACCAAATAGCTGGCATTTGGAAATTTCTCCTCTACTTTTTTCTCTATGTATTCTCTCATATGTTTCTCCTCCTGGATGAGTGAGATATATATGTTTAGAAGTCGTTGATAGGGAGTTGGATCCATTCCGTACTTCCTGATCGTCTCTATCACTCTGGCGTCTTTGGGATCTTTGATATCTATGTACAGAGAGTTCTTTACCCATTCCACTAATCTCTCTTCGATCAAATTCATAGTATCTTTCAGATCGTAATACGCTCTTATAAGATTAATAAGATATTGCTCCTCCGAGGGCTCCTGTAACTCTCTCTCTACATCTCTCAGGAACCTCTCCCTTAGATCTCTCTTCATAGGAATAGGTTCTTCACTAAGAATATAGGATCTGTGAGCTGTCTCTTGTATTTCAGAGTGTCCTCAGAGACTATAGTTGAGGTTATCAACTCCTTGAGCTCTCTCTTCTTGTTAACTCTGTTAAAGAAATGTTTTAACAACCAATTTATCGATCCGAGTCTCTGGATTCTATACATTGTCTGGAGTTCTGGATCTAGCTTCTGCTTCAGCAAATCATCATACATCTTAAGAGTGTTCTCGGAGAAGTCATTTACCTCAAATGCCTTTCTGATAGTCTGTGCCGCTAGTTTAGATGATAACAGAGCATTACCTATTCCCTCACCTGTAAGAGGATCTATCAATGCTGCTGCATCACCAACCAGGAGTACTCCATTGAAGTAGGGCTTTCTTCTCTTAGATCCTAGAGGTAACGTCCAACCGACTATATTGGTTAGTCTCTTTGCATTCTTGAACCTCTCTTTGAACTTTGGATTTTCATTTATCAACTTCTCGAGAAGATGTGCCAAGTTCACATTCCTAGATCTCATGTCTCTATCCAGCATCCCTACTCCTACATTTGCTCTCTTACCCTCTAGAGGAAATATCCAGAAATACCCAGGTAGAGCCTCCTCAACAAAGTGTATCTCTATAACCTCTCTCATTCCCTCTACTCCATCGTAGTAACATCTCACAGCAGAAACATAATGATCAGGATCTCTGAACGCGACTCCTA
>JANXEC010000057.1 GCA_025058915.1 Microcaldota archaeon
TACAAGTATACATGGTGAGGTAATTATCTGTTTCTGGTTATAACTATAAGGATATAGTTTCTCTCTCGTTTCTCTACTCTTTACTATCACCACTCTCCATGGTTGTAGATTGTACGAGGAAGGAGATAGTCTTATGGATTCTATTATATATTCTAGATCTTTCTCATCTATCTCTCTATCCAGGAATTCCTTTGCAGCATATCTATTCTTGATTATCTCTATCAAGTTCATGATAACTAAACATGCAAAAATATTTAAAAGATATTCATCTATTATATATTTCATGAAAGGACAGGTAGGAATTGAGTATTTGGTTATATATGCAATAGCACTAGTAATTTTGATAATAGTGGTTGGATTAGTATTGCAGATGTTTACAACTACTACATACACACCAAAGTGCATTTCAGATGTTCCAACATTAATATGTGAAGATAATGTATTTGCTCTCTACAGGAACAACTCTACAGGAGGTAATAATTTGGTCGCTGCAGTGAGGTTGTTGAACGGTAATCCTAAGGATATTGAAGTTTTGGGTGCAAGATGCTATTCTGGCAAACAGGCTCCTACTAACCTCGGATTCACCAGAATCACAGGACTTATGGTAATATCTTCACAGAACTCAAAGGATATCAGAGATATACCTTGTGTGAACGAGGCAGGTACATCCATACAGTTCAGTTCAGGTGCAGGATTTGAAGGTACTGTAGAGATACTCTACAAATACACGGATGATATTGTCTCTAATAGAACTGTAAAATTATCTATCTCAGGCAAGCAGGGATAGAATGAGAGGAATGCAGAGGAGGCAGTTCCAGATGCCTACCTCTTCTGGTTTTTTACAGTTCTCTATAGGTGAGGAACTAAGTGGATACAAGATAGATGTAAAGACAGCTCTAATAGTAATAGTTCTATCTGTTATTATCATCAAGATACTTGGATTGATTCTGCAGTAGATCGTCTAGACCAAGCTCTATTTGCTCACTCCTCACCATATCTCTCAATACTACCTTTCTTTGGGTTTGCTCCTTGTTTCCGACTATTATACAGACTCTGTATCTCTTTGAGGCATACTCGAGCTGCTTCCTCAGTGATCTACTCTCAGTATTTAGTTCAACCACTCTTCCAGAGTCTCTAAGAAGCCTTGCTATCTCTCTAGCATATCCATAAGAATCCCCTATCCAAGCAATAAATACAGATCTCTCAGATTCTCTATAATCCACAAGATCATAGATTCTAGAGATACCTATACTGATGCCAACATTGTTAGGTTCGTCGAACATGCTGTATCTACCTCCCCCTCCTATGCTAAGACTTAATCCTTCAGAGACTATCTCGAATATCTCGCCTGTATAGTAATCCAAGCCTCTTACCAGAGTAGGCGAGAACACACCATCTATATTGCTGAGAGTTCTGTATGCAGCATCAGAATAACTCTTTACAGTTTCAAGGTCAGCATCTAGTAAAATTCTAAATGGTCTTGTGGGTATTCGATTTCTCTCTAATTCGTTCTCAACCCATTCTCTTCCAAATCTATCCATCTTATCAACTATTCTGAAGAAATTCAGCCTTGTACTTTCATCAAGCTCCTCTACCACTCCATTGAGGAACCTCCTATCATTCATTTTTATCCTATAACTAATACCTAATCTCCGTAACGCTTCAGAGGCTATTTCAATCACTTCCAGAGTGGAATTTATTGATTCAGATCCAACCACATCTACATCAGCCTGAATGAACTCTATGTATCTCATTCTCTGAGGATCCTCATTTCTGTATACTTTACCTATTGAATATCTCTTGACAGGTCTCGGTAGATCTCTGTTTTCAGATACAAATCTCATCAGAGGAACAGTATGATCAAATCTAAGGCCTAGTCTCTGGAAGTGAAATATCTGCTCTCTGATCTCCTCCCCTCCCTTTTTAGTCAATACATCCAGAGACTCAAAGATAGATGTCTCTAGAGGTATATAGCCATATGATCTATAGACACTTTCAACTGTGTCTAATATATACTTCAGCTTCCTGTAATCTCTATCAAAATACTCTCTAACCCCCCCTATCATTAACATTCTTCCCCTATGATACTACAAGCACCTCTGTCTCCTGTCAGTGTGACATAGTAGGATATGCATGTTCTTGTATTGTTAGTATAAATACAATACTCAGGAATTCTC
>JANXEC010000058.1 GCA_025058915.1 Microcaldota archaeon
CAATACTTAGTAGTTGAGAAGTTCTCAAAGTAGTTCCTAAATACAAAGGAAGGATTATATGTTCTTGTGCCTTGAGCTTTATGGTATAGAACGATATGGTAATTTCCTGTAGAGTTTAGCTTTGCAAGTATATAGATCTGATTAGGGTTTACAACCAATGGATAGATAGGAATTTCATATTGAGTTCCATTCACAATAGCAGTTAGAAGTAGATTCTGAGAGAAGATCGAGCTTACATTCAGGAATACTGGGATTACTCCTACTCTAGAGACATTTGCATTATATACAATTCTTGCTGTATAGGATTGATTATGCCAAGCTATGTATGTGAAAGAACCGTTTGCTCCGCATTTGAATTGGTTGTTCTTTGTGCAGCTAAGGTTGTAAGTGTATAGTACTCCCTGAGTAGGTGTTAAGTTCAGTGTGTATAATCCTGAACTGATGTTGAATAGAGATGTGATATTATTAAGAACAAAAGTACAAGAGATATTAGGCTCAAATGCTCTAATAGGTATTCTTGGATTGGAATCCTCAATTATCCCTGATGGTGGATTTGATACTGAACATCCACTAGGGGAGGCATATTCTATACTAATAGATCTTGGATTATAGGAATACGTAGCATAGATCATATCTAGATAAGGAATAGATACATTAAATTGTCCAATTGTTTCCATCGGATGAGGTACTAAGTATTCAGAGCCCGCTCCTATCCCAAATGTGAAATTATTAGTTCCTTTTACGATGTATTCTATTCTTCCTATCGGATCGAAACGAGAGAAGTTTATTTTTTCAACAGTATCCTGAGCGATCCTGATATTATCGATAAATACAGCATCAAGTCCAGCTGAATATACATAATCTTTACTATATGCCCAGACAAGAGTATGATTTCCGATAGGCAAATCAATACTAAATTCATCCCATCCACTTATACCAGATCTCCTCATTTTCACCCACTCCTCGAACATTCTATTTACATTACAATCAGACGGATCAGGAGGATTTAGACAGAACAGTAAGAAGTCATATCTGTATTCAGAACTGGTTCGATATTTGAAGCTTAGCACAATTGGACTAAGTACTTCTATATTAGTTGCTATCCAGTTTGTTTGAGAATCATCTATTGCTCCAGATCTTGCTGCATAACTACCATTGTATACATACTGGCTCTGGACATACCAATGCGGCGTATCCCCTCCTAAAGTCCATTCATTCATACCATTCTCGAAATCGAGGTTTGAAATCGTTCTATACGGAGTTGTGTTCTGAGAAGTATTTCGAAGGAGCTCAAAGATTACTGATCCAGAAGATCTGGATACAGAGATTCTATCTCCTCTGCTTGAGTTAATATTGAGAATTGGATATTGATCTGATATCTCAGAGAATGTCATTACTCTCACTTCTCTATTAGCAAATGATATTTCATTGATTGAATTGTTTATGTAAGGAATTACCGAAGAGTTTGTTCGAGTCTCAGTATTAGTAACATATATGAGGTTTGAGCCTGATACTAATTCAGGCACCTCTACCCAAAGTCGATTCATGTTCTCTAGAGTATATCTAAGATCTATCTCTGCATTATTCCTGACAGTGTATACTCTTGGATTCTTGACATAGTATTTTCCATTCATTATATATTCTATTTCAACTTGACTCAGAAGTCTGTTGAATACAAACACTTCATCGAAGACTATATCTGGATGTATAATAATATAATCTGTTACAAGATTATTATTACCATGTGCTGTGGTGTTTAGAACAACTCTACCGTTTAGATATACAGTAAGCAATGACGTAGATGAATCG
>JANXEC010000059.1 GCA_025058915.1 Microcaldota archaeon
TTCCTGAACTTTGTAGATTCTGAACATACAGCTCATTCTATCATCAAGATCATCGAAAGCCATGAACCTGAATTCTGTTGGGAAATAACTATATACAGAATTGTTAGGAGGACTCTTGAGGTGGATGTAAGGAGAATTTGTATCATTATGCAGAACATGATAAACAACAAACTCTTCCTGATCAGATACCTCTCTACTTCCTACTTTACAACTCACATTCATCATATATATTCCTTCAGATAGAGGCAAAGAATCTGTGTATAATCTATTGGACTCTAATTGCGTTGTGCGGATGCTGATAGAGTTGAGATAGTAATTGCATGTATAGTTTCTGTTGAAGTTCGAATAGATGATTGTATTAAATGATATATTGGAGAGATTAGAGTATATCTTATACCCCTGTGGGTTCACTCTGAGATCAACTCGAGCTCTCTCCTCAATCTTTAGGGATGAGTTATCTGCACAATATATTCTATCGTAGCACTGGATGAATAGTTGTGTGAAATCTCCAGATATATCACCAGCCGCAGATCTGTTATAGATTATCGAACCATAGTAAATTCCATCCACGAAGATCCCACAAACTCCTTCACTACCTTCAACTCTATAATTGAAATCACCAGTATAAACAATCGAAATATTTAATCCTCTTGTACAATTGTTCTCGATTCTATTCAAACATATAGTCTTAGATCTACTGCAGCTAGAATTGTAGACAAACACTTCGAATATGTTAATACCCGGCAAGAGCAATACAGATAGATCAGTTGTGTTGATTCTAAACAGCTGCATGTAGGTTATATTGTTTCTGTATATTATAACATCGAGAGTAGGATCTACAGCTAGAGAGATATTGTAGAAGTTCGATGTTGTCTCTATGCAACTATCAGATCTTGGAGTGACATTCAGTTGAATCCTACATATATCTGATCGATCTCTAGAATATTGTATCACACTGGTATGACTACAATGTCTGTATAATTCCTTACACGTAGCATTCAATATATATCTCTGCTGTGTTATTATGTATTGTTTTGATGAATTGTTTGTAGCTATGAATGCATCTATCAGATTGCCATTTAGGAATACTTTACATTCAGAAATGTTGGTGATTCTATATTCTAGTAAGGCTATGCTTACCTCTCGATCTGTTCTGATTGTTAGATTTGTGGATATATTACAGATCTGAGGAGATGAGGAGCTACCATATACAACACATCCAAATCTCTGCAGATTGCAGGATGGTACTGAAGTTCTTAATTCAGCTCTGAAGATGTTAATATCACTTAGAGAAACATTCATATCTCTCCTAAGGATGTTACTGAAAGTGTGATCTGAGATCAATTCTCCATTCTGGTAAAGTCTAAATCTAGAATTATTCATAGTCGAACGAGCTCTGTATCTGAGCTCGAAATCACTAGTGTTTATCACTTCACATCTATCTATAGGGAGATTCCAGTCGAAATCGATCTCGCAGGTTATGTTTGTGGAAGGAGGTTGACTAGTGTTTTGGGATGTAACATAGGTTCTCTTTGAAATCACTCTACTACAGGCCTCGTTCTGAGGATTGTAGCAGTAAAGAGTATGAGTATCATTGCTAACATTCATTCTGAATCTCCAAAGGAAACTAGTGCTAGAGGTATTCACTAGATTATTGTTTATAGAATAGACACAATTCAATGAATGATGAGACTGGGCTTGGAT
>JANXEC010000005.1 GCA_025058915.1 Microcaldota archaeon
TTATCTGTATCTCTTTCTTTATCTCCTGTGCCTGCTGAGGCTTTAGCATAGGTTCTACCTCTGGAGGAGTTATCATAACCTCTACACCTACCACGCCTGCCTTGGTTACTGCCTGGTGATTGATTTTCTTCACATACTTTCTGAGATCTCCTGCCTTTGGTATGAATCCAAAATATGCCTTGATCTTCCTTGCCTTTGCACCTCTTGCGCCTAGCTTTCCCTTAACATATATTTCCCCTCCGATAGCTCCTGCCTCCTTGATCTTGTAGAGATATTTATATATTATAGTCCTGATCGGTTTGTTAGTCTGTAGTGCTTCCTCTATAAAACTAGCCACTACTGCAGGTTCTAGTATATAATTCTTTGTTCTAAATACCTCTATGTTTACATTCTGCAATTTCAATTCTGTTGTGGCATAGTCTTTGATCTTAGCAATCAATTCACTCTTGTTCGCATACTCTTTGCTCATGGGGAAGTATTCTAGACTAACCCTGGTTTCCATAGGTAGTTTCTGAATTTTCAGATCTATCACAACAACTCCTATCTCTTTGAGCATCCTTCTAAGTCTCTCGACCATGATCAGTTCTGCTACTCTATTTGATATGAACTTAGTTCTCTGCTCCTTTAACATCTCTCTCACCCAATATTATTTCAGCCCTTGCAAGCACAAGTCTCTGTCTAAAGGGTTTCCCTTTAGGTTGTATTCTGTAGTACATAGCTTTCTTGTTTGCAGATATGTGGATGATTTTGAGATTGTTCTCATCCATCCCTCTCTGCTTGGCATTTGAGACACATGAGTTAAGTAGTTTCAGTAATATTCTAGCCTCTTTCTTAGGAAATCTGCCTTTTATTCCTCTTTCCCTATGACCCATCTTCTTGTTATACCTTCGATATGGAACATACATCTCACCCTTTATAACTCTCTCAAGTATATCCTTTGCCTCCTTCACATCCCTGTATCTCAGTAGATTTGATATCTCAACTAGATCTTTGTATGAAGCATCTACTCCTTCGATTCTAGCACTGGCAGTTTTCATGTTCATCACTTCATGGCTATGAACTTACTACCTCTAGTAGCTCCGATACCAGGACCAGCATGTTTCTCGAATTTAGTTGTGAATGAGAATTCTCCTAGCCTATGTCCTAATTTTTCCACAGTTATCTCCACAGGTTTCCACTCCTTCCCATTGTACACCAGGAACTTCAGACCTAGCCATTCGGGGATTATCACTGCCTCTCTACAATGTGTCCTTACACCTGCCTCTAGTTTCTTAGGGTTTTTACTCTTCATCTTTCTGATCTTCAGTATTAATTTCCTGTACTCCTGATTCTTACCTTCAAGTGCTCTCCTGATTGCTCTCCTCTCCCTACTCTTGACAATATTTATGAATTTCTCTAGATCTATATCCTTCATCTGATTTTCAGAGTATCCTTTTCTTAGATTAGGTTGGTAATTATACATCATCTCACCTCAGCATCATGATTTTGCCTTCTTCCTACCTGTGGATCTAGCAGCAAGATGTCCGACCTTCTGTCCTGGAGCAGCGTTTCTAGATACTGTTGTGGCCTTACCTTCATGGTGCTGCTTACCTCCATGAGGGTGATCATAAGGTGACATCTTAACTCCTCTATTTCTAGGCCATATTCTGTGTAGTTTCCTGTATCTATAATACGCATTACCTGCTTTCACTAGAGGTTTGTCTCTGTATCCTCCTCCTGACACTACACCTACTATTGCCCTAGCCTCCTTAGGAAGTACTATAACTTTTCTGCTAGGGAGTTTAACATATACTCCTTTCTCATCCCTAGATAGTACAATACCATACCCTCCTGCAGATCTTATGTATTTCCCTCCATCGAGCCTCTTGTTTTCTATCATGTACACATAATAACCATCTGGGATTCTATCCAATGG
Organism: Microcaldota archaeon; assembly: GCA_025058915.1. Lineage (GTDB taxonomy): Archaea > Micrarchaeota > Micrarchaeia > Anstonellales > J096 > JAADEL01. The sequence continues at coordinate 1,916 of JANXEC010000005.1, forward strand.
TAATATGTTTCCTATGTTTGGAATATCTCCATTTATCTGTATCTCTTGCCCCACATACAATCCCTCTGCTGCAGGAACATAGAAAGTATATTTATCTGTCTGTATCTTTGCTATTACAGCTGTTCTTACAGGATCATCTATCAGATCTACAACTCTTCCAGTATGTTTCTCCTCTGTTTTAGGCAACATTACTCTGTATTTTGTTATAGTATCTGGAACTCTGTATCTTCCAGTTCCACTACCCCTTACCTGTTGCTTTAGTCTCTTACCCATAGTCTCACCCGATAGTCAATCGATCCAATATCTCTTGAGCATTCTGATCCTTGGCAAGTTTTACTATAGCTATCTTCTGTCCTCTCATGTTTATGTGCGTTCTGATAGATTCTACTTTGATATTGAATACTTTCTCTAGATACTCTCTGATCTGGGGCTTGGTTGCTCTGATATCTACTATGAAATATATCTTGTTGTTACTGATATCATTCATAGATTTTTCAGTCTTCAGAATATCTATTATCATGATATCACCCTAACACCAATTCTCTCCATCAACTCCCTGAAAGCACTCTCTGATATTATGAGATTTCTGTTATTCAGTGATCCACCTGGAGCTATGTCTCTAACCATAAGATTCTTATACTCTCTAAACCTAATTCCCTGTATGTTTGAGAATCCCTTTCCTCCCTCCTTCACCACGACAGTAGCCTTTACAGGAACTCTATATGCCCTCTGTTTCCTCCTATGTCTTACTCCTGTGATTCTCTTGCTTTCCACATCTATATTCCCAATGAATTTAGTTACTACTCTAATCCCATCCTTTGTTTTCTTAATGCTCTCTAGATCCCTAACCACAAACAATCTAGCACCAAACACACTATGTATCATTCCTAGAGTTCTCTCTTTCTTGTTCACCTTTTCCTCTATAATTTTCTCAGGCTTAGGTGGATGTGCTCTCCTACCTTTCACAGACTGAGGAACTACTCTAACCCGTCCATATCTACCTCCTCCTAGGAGCTCTCTAGGTAGTCTTGCCTGACCCTGATCTTTCAGAGATCCATATATCCCTTCTCTCCCAACAAATCTAGCTGAAGTATCCATACCTGCCCATCTGTAATTACCTTTTGGCTGATACATCTTGCTCTCTTCACCTAAAACCACTCTTCTAATTATGTCATGTCTTATATATCTTATCTCTAGATCCACTTGAATCTCACCTATCACATTTGCATTCAGATCGTATATGTTTATTTTCATATTATCACCTTGATGTCTTTGAGCTCAGTATGAGATTTAGGTCTTACACCTAACCTTATGGCTACAGGTCTCTTTGTAGGACCAGGTATGCTACCTTTGAGTATTACATAATCTCCTTTGGTGAATCCGTAATGATCAAATTTCATATCTATTTTACCAGAACCAATCAACATGATAGTCTTGTTGAGCTCGACTCTGTTATGATATCCCATCTGACCCGCTCGAGGTACATAATACATCACATAGTGAGGATGCCAAGGTCCAAGTGTACCTACATGCCTTACCTTACCAGTAGCCTTTCTCCTCTGTTTCGCAACACCGAATCTCTTTATCTCTCCTTGCCATCCCTTTCCTTTACTGACTGCCCCAACATCAACAACATCTCCGACCCTAAAGATTTCAGAGAATTTCACTGTTTTGCCCAGATATTTCTTTGCTATATTCATCTTGTCCTTTACACTTTTTCCTCCTATACCTATCTCGGCTCTCAGAGGATGATTTATTTCTACACTGCCTGTTAGGGTAGGATCGGAGTAGATCAGCAAAGTTATATCTTCTATCTGAGACTCTTCCGGAGTTTCCACTTTGTTCTTGATGTTTTTAATCCCCAATCTCTCAAGAATCTTGGCATCATCAGATATAATATCTTTCACACTCCCTCCTTTGAGGTAGTATCTAATCCCATACACAAACATAGGTGGAACCTCAACAACAGTTCCTCCACATACCTCTGTGTTTGTTACTCTATCAACATTTATTCTGTAACTCAGAGATACCATACCTACTTTGTATCCTATAAATCCAAGTATTTCCCTATCTCCTCTCCAGTATCTGAATCTATACATCAAACTATCTGCTCTCTTCCTAGGTCTGAAGGCAAGGGACCCTCTCCTTGGTTTTCGAATATCAGTCATTTTGATTCACCTACGAGATTGTCAATATATATTCAAAGAAACGTTTTAAAATGTATAGCCCCGCCAGGATTCGAACCTGGGTTCCCGGGTCCAAAGCCCGGTGTCCTGGACCACTAGACGACGGGGCTATGCTCTTATTCTCTTCTCTAGGTTTATATCGATCTTGTTCAGTAAATCTATTTGAAACTTGCTCCTATTTAGATTAGATCTAATATCAAAATAATTTGCTATGCCTCTGATCTGTTCTGGGTTGTTCAGGATTTCAATCACCTTTTTGAGATTATTTATAATATCATCTAGTTCTTCGATGAACTCTATCTGTTTTATAGAGTCTCTTTCAATCTCCAGGAATTCTTTCATCACCTCCAGTAACTTCTTGGGCGTATCTATCTTACCAACTCCATCAAGTATGTTTCCTGTTTGAGATCTCTTAACAACTACCTCCACTAGGAAAACACCCAAAGATGCGAGGGCGTAACTCGTGGAGGAAATCTTCTGATATATCAAAGCCTGTGTATCATCTCTAGTATATTTCTGTTGATAGTCTCTGTAGAGTACATCTCTTACAATAGCATCAGATAATAATCTATCAACATCCAATTCTAATACAATTCTTTCACCCTCAGTGGCGAATATAAATTTATACACTGAACTTTTTAGTATCTCTGACATCTGTTTCTTAGCGTCTAGACGCTCTATTACATGTCTCAACCTCTGTTCAATTCTATTGTAATTATCATCTGTAGGTTGTATGACAGGTTCTATTTCATCTTTTGTTTTAATACTGTATAGTCTTGCTTCAATATAATCCCTGAATTTCTTTTCAGATGTTCTCTCCGATCTTATCATAATTATGTTAGAAATATCTAAAACTCTTTAAATTCTTATGCTTTCATCGATTGATTCAACTGATCGTAGGGTTCTTCTCGAGTAGAAGAACTTATCTGTTTATCTATCTCTAACTTAAGTAAATAAAACAACAGAGGTATCAAATCGTTGGATATTGAATTAAATTCCTTTATAGCATTTTTATATTGCTCAAAATTATTGTTCAAATCCCTTAGAATAATCAAAAACTTTTCATTATTCAGGAGATTTATACGATTAGAATCTAAATAGCTCCTGAAATTATTATCTCTGTAAAATTTGTATGCTTTATCTAATATTTCGTAAAATTTATCGCTGATTTGGATTAGTTTTTTATTGAGTTTCAGTGTATTAATATTTATCTCTTTTAATTTCAGTGTATCAATATGTTCTATCATTCCATTAAGATCTAATTTTATGAGTTCAAATGCATATTTTATGCTCAGGCTATTGAAATTAACTGAAAATGGAACCACTAGAGCCTTCCAAGTAGAGAGAGTATTCTTCAACGATCTTGGATCATCGTTTCTGATCTCTTCAAGAATCTCTTTATTATAATTCATAGCTCTTATTATGTGAGTTTGTATCTCAAATACAGTCTCTAAAATGTTTCTTAGAATAAGCGGCTCGTTATGATTCAGATTGTTCAACATAAGTAGATGATACAGTCTAAAATGCATCCCTAGGTCAAATATAGTTTGATCGTGTAAGTTAATACTAGGAATCTGATCATCAGTTTCAGTATTGAAGAGTTTTGTTAGAAGTTGTTTGTAATTCTTATTAAACTTCTCCTCATCCAAACTCACTAGATTCTTCCGAATTCTATCTCTTAATTCTGGCATGATCTTATCGAATATAAGTTCAACCTTGGATTTAGCTTTGTTTTGATCAAAATCACAGAACCTTGTGTCTATATTCTCTCTAATGTAAGCTTCCCACATTCCAACAAATTTCTTTTTTACATCTTTATTTTTTATATCTTCATCTTTCATATGAAATCTGGACATACTTGTTATATCATCTACTATTTTAAAAAATCTATCTGAAACAAACACTTCCGACTATTTCTTAATCCTTGGAGCTAGATCTTTCTTCCTGAACCTACTTCCTTTACACTTCCTGCATCTGATAACATTCACTGAGTTTTTGGTTTTACAATCCAAACATATCTTTACAGCTAACAATTCAGCGTTTCCCTCTGCAATCTTTCCCATAATCTCACCATAGTGGGCCTGGTGGGATTTGAACCCACGACCTCTCGATTATCAGTCGAGCGCTCGTACCTAACTGAGCTACAGGCCCTCTATTGAATTATCAATAAAGATATTTAAAAACTTACATGAACAGAACGAATAATTAAACCTAACTGAACTAGTATTAAAAACATTTTCATTGATAAAATAAAATATGATACTTTATAATACACTAATCAAACATCCTGAATTCACCACATATATTCTTCGATTCAGACCTTTTCAGAATTACATTGAAACTGTATATCGCCGGAAATCTGAAATAGACGAAAGAGATGTAGTGTTCTACAATTTTCTACCACTAAAGTTCAGAGAGAAGATATTGAAGATAGTAATCGACAGGATTGGATCAGAGGATCAAGTAAGAATATCCAAGAGAGCAAAAATATTGTTAGCATCCAGTCTGAAAGATGTTAGTATTGATCTGATTCATGAATTCTGTATGAAAATACCTGAAGTAACGCCGATAATAGTCAGAAGAGGTATTTACAATGATCTCAGAGCTATAGGTATTGGTAAAGAGCAGTACAGAACGATTCTTGCAAGTAACATCTTCAGAGATCTTACCTATAAGGAGCAGAGAAGTATTATAGATGATTATCTGAGTCTCCCAAATCCAGATGAATATGATATGTTCATCAGAAAATACTTTGAATCTGAATCTTTGGATAATCTAATAACAACAAACAAACTAATCGATCTCTTCAGACTCATAAATGCAAAAGTTGAAACAGAGCTCCTGGAAGTCTTTAGTAGAATAAAATACCCCATACTCATCGATATTTCAGATCCTAGAAACCTACATAATGTTATAGAGCTTGCTAAATTGATAGATAACATAGACTTACTGAACCACATACTCCAACACGTCCAATCATATATACAGCTGAATTTGGTTCTAGATATCGTTAAGATCGCTAAGAACAGATATTCCAAAGGTACTTATAACAAAGAATTCTTCGAAATTATATTTTATGATCTAAATCAATCCTATGAACTGATAAAGACAAACCCAAATATATCAGTTGATCTGATGAAAGTCGCATTAGATGTATCAAATACTATTGGTATAATCATTAAAACAGATGTGAAAAGTAGGGAAGATATATATAATTATGTCAGCGGAGTCATAGGAGGACCATATCAGCATATAGATATGATATTCGCAAATCTCCGAAGATTTCAGGAATCTCATGTGGCAAAATCTATATCAAATTATCTAAAAGATTACAAGGCTGCCCAGGATAAATTGAATTTCAGATACAATTCAAAATATGTAGATCCAGGAAAAAATTTACACAGACAACTCTCTGATCCTGGAGCCTGGATAGGTAATGTGTCTACAGATTGGGAATTCCACTGGGATCTGCTGATGCAGAAGATACAAGAAACAATAAATCCAGATGATACTAGGAATTTCCCTGAGAGCACAGATCCTAGACAGCTCGATAAATACAAGGAAAGCATCTCAGCTCTAAACAGAATCCTAGAGTCAAGAGATACAAGTAGTATAGATGAATTGAAAAATGTTCTGCAGAATCTTCTGAATGTTTATATTTCTGTATTCAGAGACAAGAAACACATATACACCTCTAGTATCGGTTGGATCATGAATAATATAGATGGGTTCTGGATCAAAATCGAGGAAATCGATGATATAGAGAAGATACTCGATATGCATTCTTTACTACATATGTCAAACTCATGTCTTAGGTATGATGGTAATTCTAAAAACAAACTCGATCTTTTCGGATTAGCTACAGATCCAAATTCCAAGATACTGTTGATAAGGACAAAGAAACATGACAAGGCTGTTAGTAGAGTCATATTTAGACTAGCCCAGGATCTCGAAGGATCGTTGGTATTGACTAGAAATAGCCGTTACTATCACTCGGGTTATGAACTCAACGAACATATTGACTTTGAAAACATAGGTGATAAATATTTGAGAAAAAGAGCAGAGGAATTGGGGATCAAATTCATTGGTCCAAATAGACATAGTAGAATTAATATAATCCCAGGTAATACATTCGATAGAACCTATGTGGAATAGCCTCAGGAGGGATTTGAACCCTCGACCTACCGCTTACGAGGCGGTCGCTCTACCAGTCTGAGCTACTGAGGCACATGGACCCTGGGGGATTCGAACCCCCGGCCTCTCCCATGCCAAGGGAGCGATCTACCTCTGATCTAAGGGCCCTTGATTATAACTTAAACACTCTCTTTATAAAGCTATACAAGATAGATAGAACGATTATAAAGAATATAAATATCTTTACTTCGCCAACTACATATCTAAGGTTCAGAATCTGAAATGGAAGATACAGAACCGCAGAGGGACATACGAATCTATTTCCTTTAGGATCCTGAATGATTACTTCGTTGATCAGATCAGGATTTTTATACAGTCCCTTTTCGTATATATATTTATCATCCACTATACATATATCTCCATATGGATACTCCTTCGGAGGTTCTACTACAAGTATCTGTATCAGTGCTACCATCGATCCGAACAGCAATCCATACACAGATATCATGATAAACATAGTCTTGAGTTGCTCCAGGAGCAGATAGTTGAATCTTCTCCTCTTCTCCTCTATCTGCTCAGGAGTCATCTTCAATCCATTCTTCAGAAAATCAAAATACTCTTTCCAATACTCATTAGATAATTCTATGTATCTCCTGTAGAATTGTTGCCTAGATACTATCAGATCTGAAATGAGTATATATATAGCAGCAAACCCGAGTATTATGAATAGATCTACTTCTGCTCCATCCATTTCAATATATAATTCTCCAGTTCGTTTACAGCCTTCTCCAACTCCCCATCTCTATTCACAATTATCTTCACAGGAGCACCTGTCTGTATCGAACAGGAACTCAATACAGCAAGGTTCATTTCGTTGTGTAGAGATATCTCTACTTTATCTTCTTCATCTCTGTATCGAGTGGCATCCCTGACTCTCCTGAGCATTATCTCTTCGTATTTGGTTGTTATGTACACAAAAGCAGAGATTTTCATGTTTCTGAGCATCCCATCATGGATTCCAGGTATGTATCCGAACTCTGTTTTGATAGCAGCATGAGTATCTACTAGTATCAATTTGCTAGTAGAATTTGCATACTCATGTATTCTCTTTGCAACCTCTATCTGAACCTCCTCTATCTGCTGAGGTGTCAACTTCTTCCTTATCTCATCTCTGTGCTGTATACCATATCGATCCTGGACAATTTTCATCATCTCCGTGCCGAAAGATATAATTTCTATCTTACCATCTAGTCGCTTCAGAACCTCGTTGATTGTAGTTGTTTTACCAGCTCCAGGTAGACCAGTTATTACAATTATCATCTCACTCACCTAATATCTTAAGTATCATAGGATTATATACCTTCAGAAATTCTCTGATCTGGGGGATGATTTTATCGTAAATAGATATCATTAGTAATATTCCGGTTGATGTACCGAGAACCAACACTGCATCCCCTATGCCAGCGATCAATCCTATACTAAATGAACTTAGCTTGATCAATCCATCGATATATTCAGTTATCATCTTCTCCAGCATCCTTGGATCCCTCCTGTACCCTTCTATCGAGACATTCGGATTGTTCATTATTATCTTAGCTACAGATTTCCCATCCTGTCCAGTAGCCTCGGCCCATACCACACCAAATATCATACTGAACATAGCCATTGCAATTATATAGATCACAAGATGTATATATTCTGGAATGTTCAGGATAGGAACCTTACCTGTGAACAGTATTGCGAGATACTCTGACATGTTGTAGTTATGGAATACCGGGCCCAAAATATAGAAGATCGCCCCAATATATCTAACCACATCAACCAACAATCCCTCTCCAGGAACACCCATCATAGCCATACCTAATTGGTTGAATATGAAAAGTAGTGCAGAGCTGAATATGACTGGAATCGTTGTTAGGTAGAAGAAAGGAATCTCTATCTTTCTGCTCTGACCTCCAATGTTTAGGGGGATAGGTAGTTTGTAGGATTGAACATATGAAATTATGTAGATTGCCAATATAGTTACAATAATAGGGATCATCTGAATTATCACAAACTGCAATCTGTCGATACCTGCTTGGGATAGTATGTTTGGAATGATTCCTATGAAATCATCTAACAGCAAATATCCTATGAGTGAGAGTATAGAAAAAGATACTCCTGCAGCTATGAACAGAGAGATACCTGATGTTAGACCGTATTTAGTAGAGATCTGATCTAAGTATATTATGATAATCGCTCCTAGCACAATCTGAATGAACACCAGTAGGAACACAGATTGGTTTCCCCTGAATCCATCTGCTACGAAAGGACCTAGACCATCAAATCCAACCATAGATGCTGCAGAGAAGAATCCCTGAAACATAGCAATAATTATCGCGAATGTCACCTGAGCCTCCTGGAATATTTTAATGTTCTTCTGGTCAGACAGGTCGAATTTGAATATCTCTCCTTTAACGAGTAATTGTAATAGGAGACTTGCAATGATCATCGGAGTAATACCTAGTGTGAGCAAAGTACCGAGTCTAGATGCAGTTAGGGTAGATATGAGATTTGTGCTCGCGTCTATTCCCTTTATTCCTATAACAAAAGTATGATACATCAGAAAGTATATCAATAGAATAATGAATGTGTATTTGAATCTATCTGCTAAACTAGGAGGAACCTTAGGTGATTCAATTGCAGGTAGATATTTGTGAAAAGAGGCTAATTCCCTTATCATTTAGAGATCTCTACTACTTTACCTCCTAACTTCTCGATCTTCTCGATAGCTCTTTTAGAGGCCCCCAACACTTCTACTATCACAGGATAATCCAATCTTCCAGTCCCTAGGAGTTTCCCTTCAAATCTCAATCTGTATGTGTCACCATCTCTCTTCAGTTCTCCCCTCTCAATCATTCTCTGAATATCATAGAGATTTATGGTTTTCTCCCTCTCCTTATGAGATACAAATCCCTTTCTGCTCTTTAGGAATTCATGTTTGTTAGCCATCCATAGAGTCTTCTCGTGTTTCCAGAATCCTGCCCTCCCATAACCTCCCCTATTTCCAGAACCTCTTCTATTCTTAACATTACCTCTACCAAATGTTCTGTGACCTAATTTCTTGGATTTTTTAGTCTTTTTGATTCTCCTCACCATATCACATCATCCTCCTCAACAGGCTATCCATATCATCTCTCTCACCTAGAGCCCCTCTAGGATATCTGCTCTTTATAGACTTCCAACCCTTTCTAGGGGGATGGAGCCTAAATACATGATCTATCTTCCCTTCTCTCTTGATTATTTCTAATATCTGATCAGGATCTTTCATGTCTTTACTACCTCTCTTTACGATCAGTTCTTTAAGGATATCGTCACTTACCTCTCCATAAGCTACATAATTCTCAATGATTCTGAGCATCCCTCTAAGAGATGGGCTGTCTCTGTAGATCACACAGTGGTTTGGTCTGTGCAATCTCAATAGTTCTAATGTCTTTCTGACCTTAGGTTTCAGTCCAAATCTACCTCTGACTCTCACAATGGCTATCATAACATCACCTTAATTGTCCAAGAGCTTTAAATGTAGCAGCAACGAGAGAGTTGATGTTAGACTTTGATCCTCTTACGCTACTCCACACATCCTTCACACCTGCTAGTGATAGAATTATCTTCAGATTATCGTTTGTAGCAAGACCTAAACCTCTAGGTGCAGGTAGTAACTCTACATAAGTTGCACTGACCTTTGCAGAGATCTTCCTTGGGATTGAGTGTTCCTGTCCACATCTACATTCCCAAGAACCACATCCTCTCTGTATTCTAATGATGTTCCTCTTTGCATTGTTGATCGCCTTCTCTCTAGCAATTGCTAGTTCTATTGATTTACCTGTTCCATAACCAACATGTCCATTCTCGTCTCCTACCACAGCAAGTACTTTGTAGGATGTTTTTCTACCGGAATCAGTAACTCTCTGAGTCGCTCTCACCTCTAATATCTCTGCTCTGAGGTTAGGTAAGAGATAATCCACGATCTCGTGCTCAAGTATAGGTTTACCGGTGTTTAGAACTTCATCAATATTCTTGTATACTCCTGCTTTCACAGCCTTCCCAAGTTCAGTCTTAGGATCCCAACCTTCCATAAAGATCACCTAAGTATCATGGATTTAACCTTATTGAACATCTCTCTATCGAAAGTCTTTGAGCTCTCTATTCTCTTCAGATCTAGATCCTGTGGAACTTTGATCTCTAGACCAGCCTCCTTTGCTCCATATGCAATGAAGAATGAGAAATTATTATTGGTAGGGGTGTGAAGACCTATATCCAATACTGCTCTGCCTATGTTGAGTTCCTTTGCTTTCTTACCTATCAACAAACCTACTAGGTAGGATGCTGCAATACTCTTCTTGCTCCCTCTCCATCCAAATCTCTCTAAGTGTCTACCGTCAACAGTTACCAGAGTCCTATCTCCCCTCTCATCAAACACAGTTATGCTTGCTATCACTCTGGTATTGGTTTTCCTTACTACTAATCTAGGTAATCCAGATTTCAGAAGTTTGAGTCTCTTGGCATAGTTCGTCTTGCCCTCTCTCCTCCTTCTGAAATGCACTCTGTACTTTGGACCTGTTGCTCTTGCCATTCTACATCACCTTTCTATCAACTATCTCCATAAGAGCTCTCTTGCTCTTGATTTCTCCTCCCTTGATCTTCCTGTAAAGTATTCTCTTCATAGTATTATCTATCTTACCTTGTTCCTTTAGGATCTTAACCAACTTTCTGAGTGCTCTAACCTTGATCATCCATCTTCTCTTTCTGGATAGTCTTGAGAATTTCTTACCCTCTCTGCTTCCCTCTCCCCTCTTCTTCTTCCTCTCTGTTTTCATATGTTTCTTTGCAGGTTCTATGTCAGCAATCTCTTTCCATCTCTTCCTCACATCCTCTCTGGTCACCAGACTTGTTTTGAGTATCTCCAAAACTTCTCTACCAGGCTTGATCTTTATTCTGTTTCTACCTACTCCCTTTATGTCAGCCAACAGTCTTCTGAAAGTCTCTATGTTCATTTTCTCTCGACCTCCCGTACAGGATTGAGAACATGAAAACCTCTCTCCATAGCAACTCTCTGTATCTCTAGTTTCTTCTTTCTCCCTAACCTTCCACTCAATCTTACTGCAAACCTATTCCTATCAACATCATTGAGCTGTTCAACTCTCTCAATTAGTATTTCGAAATATCCTGATGGATGCATCCCCCTTAGATCCTTGGGGTTTCTGTAGCCTATGTTGGGTGATTTTCCGTATTGTTTTGCTCTAACTCTCTTCTTGTTGTCAATACCTCTTGGTTTTCTCCAACTATCCTTTATTCTCCTCTTCATCCTGTGGCCATCACTAGGGCCTATAACATGAAATTCAGGTATCTTTTTCCTCTTCATGTTATCACCTTGTAAATACCATCTTGGAATATTCTTCTATCTTTCTCTTTGATGTATACTGCTCTCTTGATGTTAGTATATGCCTGGCCTAACAGCTCCTTGTCAGGAGAGCTGATTGTAAGATTCTGTCCTTTGATCTCTACCTTCACTCCCTCTGGGATCTTGGCATATCTAGGTTTCTTCTCACCTAGGAAGTTCTGAATCTCAAGTACACCATTCTTGAAGACTAGTTTGATAGGGAAGTGAAGATATCTTGCAACTAACTCAATTTTGTAAGGTTCTTTGATCCCTCTCATCAGGTTCAATACTTTTCTCTTCACAGTGTTTATCATAGCCCTGTTCTTTGCCTCGACCTTCAGCTCTCCATTCTCGATCCATATCCTTAGACCCTCCCCTTTGAACCTCAGGGAGTAATTGCCTATTGTAACTGTATTGTCACTTACCTTAACACTGTTATCAACCATAACCTTTATCTCTCTCATACAACATCACCTAGAAGACATATGCAATTATTCTTCCACCTATCTTCAGCTCCTTTGCCTTCCTGTTACTCATTATTCCTTGTGGAGTAGTGAGTATGAGAATTCCCTCTACGTAAGAAGGTAAATACTGCATCTCCTTTGATATTATCTCGAGATATTTCACAGGAGCTCTAGGATTTACTACCTGAAACTCTCTGATCTTGTTAGGGATTAGCCTGACTTTTGCTCTCTTCAAGTATCTCTCCCCCACCACTTCAAAATCTTCGATATATCCTTCTTCCTTTAGAACTCTTAGAACATTTACAATCAATCTGTTGAACCTGTTCAACACTATCTCTCTCTTTCCAACTCTAACTGAAGTTTTGATCTGGTTTACAGCCTCAGCAAAAGGATCCACGGACATAACATCACCTCAATGATACTTTTTAAATCCAAGCTGTTCAGCATATTCCCGGAAGCATCTTCTGCACATGTACAATCCATACTTCCTTATCAATCCCTTGGTAGTTCCACACATCTTGCATTTTCTCTCTCCCTTACCTCTTCCAATACGATTCATGATATCACCTTAACATCAAATCTCTTGGTTATGAACCGTATAGCCTCATCCGGAGATACTCTCTGTTTCTTACCAACTTTAGAAGGAGCTCTCTTCCTCCTAGACACTCTGTATCCAGGCTTTATGAGTCTGACAGCTACATCAAAACCCATTACTCCTATCTCAGGCATGTATTTGATACCTGGTATGTCTATATATTCCTTCACACCTATTGATAGATTCCCATTACGATCGAACATGTTTCTTTTTATAGAATTCTTGTGTGCAGCAAATACTTTCTTCAGAATTTCCTCTGCATCTTTCCCTCTCAGAGTGACTTTTACACCTATCTCCAGACCTGGTCTTATTTTGAAAGTTGGGTTTCTCTCCTTTGCCTTGGTGTACACAGCTCTCTTACCTGTGATTATCTCAAGTAGTCTCTTCGCATTATCAAGTCTCTCACCAGGTTCTCCTACTCCGATATTCAGAACAACTTTGTCTATTTTCACAATATCTCTCATCAACATCACCCTGTGACGAACAGATATTTATAGTCTGTTCTCACAACCTCACCTCTAGGACTGATCACATCTGCAACCTTCTTACCTATATCTAGCACATCTTTGATCTTACCTCTGAATCCTCTGTGCTTACCTCTTAGCACTATGCATTCTTTGCCCTTACCTTGCCCAATTATTCTAACAATCTTCTTAGATGTTATATCAAACATCACTGAGTCTCCTATCTTGATACTGTTATCATCTGATATGAGTGTTCTTCCATTGTGAAATGTATACTGGATCTTTCCACCTGCTACTTTAGTTTTGTTTGTTACTTTGAGTATTTGAGTGTTCTCTCTGTACTCCTTAGCCACAAAGTATCCTCTCTCGTCTATATCGATAATAAATCTACCTACATCTTTAATATCTATTATATCTTGATAACCCACTGGGAATTTTGGTTCTCGGATCACCCTTCCATCTACCATCAATTTCCTATTGTTCAGTATATATTTTACCTCTCTCATGTTGTTTGCTAATTTCATATAATCCCTCAACAACACTCCAAGTGCTAAACTATCATCTTTCGGATGTGGTCCTGGTAGTGGTTTAAGGATATATTTTTTCTCCTTTCTTCTGATCTTTATGTATGCAGGTAATACAAACCTCTTCAGATGCTTACTAGTACCTCTATTTGCCACTTCCCTCACCTCTCGATATCAACATCAGCTTCGAAGCATGTATTCCTATAGATCTCTCCTTGCCAGACGCATTCTTCCTCGAGATTCCTTCAATATAAACCCTTCCTGTCTTGGTATCTAATCCAATCACCTTCCCCTCTTTGCCAGCATAATCCCCTCTCATCACCCTAACTACATCCCCTAATCTCACTCTTGTGGTTCTCCCAACATCTTTCCTAATAGATCTATCCACATGAACATCTAGCAGTTTATTCCTCTGGTGTATAGGGAGATTATGGAATCTCTTTCTGACTTTGGATCTGTGCATTATACAACACCCTGAGATATTGCAGCTATTTTTGGATATCTCTCCACAGCCTCTCTAGCTACTATTCCTTTGATCTCAGTACCAACAGGAACTCCATCCTCGTTCACTACTACAGCAGCATTATCCTCAAACATCACTCTATAACCAGCGTATCTCCTATACTCTTTCCTCTGTCTCACTATAACAGCCTTAACTATTGTTCCAACCATCTTAGGATCCCCTCTCTTCACAGAGCATATTACCATATCACCAACTCCTGCCTTTGGAACTCTAGATCTCACTCCTTTGTATCCTACCACTCCTATGATCATAAGCTCTCTGGCTCCACTGTTATCATCACATTTCAAATAACTACCTACACCTAGACTCTTTGTTATTCTAGCTCTGAGTGATTTCACGGATCTCACCTCTCTTGAGAATCTTAGTTACAATCCAGCTCTTAGTTTTACTTATCTTTCTAGTCTCTCTTATCTCAACCACATCGCCTTGCTGTATACTGACTCCATCTGGAACGTGTGCATGTATCTTGCTCCTGCTTCTCATGTATCTATTGTATTTTGGGATTTTTCTGACTATTTCTCTCAACACCACTACAGTGTTCTTTGCCCTGTTGCTAACAACCACTCCAGATAGAGTCTGACCCCTAGGTAATAGATGGATCTCAGATAGTTTTTTAGATAAGATTTCATTCATCCTATCAAGATCATTCATAACGATCCCTTTTTTATATGAATGTGATATCTTTAAAAGCTTTGTATTGAATTAAGATTAGGATGCCTCAGTAGCTCAGACTGGTAGAGCGACCGCCTTGTAAGCGGTAGGTCGAGGGTTCAAATCCCTCCTGGGGCTCTATGATGGAGATAAGGAAAGATCCAATAAATCTGCAGGATAGGATAAAGAACGATCTAGAGGGAAAACTAAGATTAATTCAACAAAATCCCGATAATATCAATTCTCAAACCAGAGTAAGTTTACAACTGAATATTTACTTGATACTTAGAGATATATTAGAACATGTTCAGAAACACGGAGTTAATGATTTAGATATCTCTCCATTGGCGAAGTTTTCAGAACTCATCAAGAAAACAATCTCTGAAACCAAATTTAAATCAAGAATCCATCATCGAATTGATGTTACACTTTATAGCATACATTCAATCTACTATACAATAGAATTTATAGAGAGACTCATTGATATAATCGAATCTATACGTGAGATCGATAATGCAGGGGAGGATATGACAAAAATTAGAAAATCCAGAGAGTTTACTGGATTGAATCTTAATAATATATTGAGGAACAAAAATCTCTTTGTGAAGTACAGGGATTTTCTAAAACTTGCTATATACAGTGAACTTGAAACACTATCCCAAAACACAGAAAATAACATACAACAGAAGAAACATGAATTACAAATCATGAAAAACAGAGGTTACTAAGGTTTTTAAATACATGTTATGTATATGAGATTGATGGATGGTTATTTAGATGATATAACGGGTGTAAAGAGATCTTCCAGACGCAGAAAAATCTCAAAGGCGATTCTCAGAGAGGAGTTGAAGAGATTGAGAGAATTACGGAAGAGGGAGAGACTTGCTATCAACAGAGCCAAAGAGAAATTCAGGAACTAACCCCTCTGTGAGAAGACAAATCTGTTCAGCAGATCATTATATACTGTTCTAGACAGTAGATAACCCATAGCATATGATATTATTGCAACTATTGCAAAACCAACTATCTCTACATTACCAAGCAACATTAGTGGGAATATAACCAGAATTGCTATGATAGTATTGTTTCTTATTATCCTGTACACTTCCTCGAACTTTAGATGTCTCCTGAGCCTGAAATCTGTGATGATGATCTGAGCGTCTATACTCACTCCTGCAGCTGCTATCAATCCGACTATAGCTGCAAGATCTAGAGTGAACCTACCTACTATTGCCAACAGTATTATCATCTCCAGAACAGTTATTCCTGTTATTATTGCAGCTATCACTAGATTTCTGTATCGGACAGCAGCAAAAATACCTACTGCAACTACACTGAGAATAAGACCCAGTATGGAATACAGTAATGATAATTCTCCGAACACTGCAGGTATGTTTGAAGTACCGATGATCTCAAGGTTGTATGGTATGCCACCTCCTCTAAGTACCGATGCTATCTCCCTAGCTTCGTTCTGTGCATTACCTGTGTCAGCAGTGCCTGTGATGAGATATCTCATACCAACTATATTACCGCCTGTTGTTATTGATGGAGATAGTCTTGGAGCAGATATGAGATTTATTGCTCTCCATGATGATATAGATCCTCCCTGTATCTCAGGATATAGATCAGAACTGTTCACGATCCTCTGATTGTTGAACCCAAGGTCTCTATCTGATATAACCATCCTATCCGAAAGATCACCAATTTCATCATCCCAAACAACTGTAATGTTGAGATAGGAAAGTATCTCTATTGCCTCCTCTGGATTGGTTAGATATGATCTGTTCAATACAATATATGCATCTCTAGGAGGATCGAGAAACATGTAGATGGGTCTGTTTGCTTTTCCTCTCACCAGCTCAAGGAATCTAGAATTAGCTACAGGATTCAGAGTAAATTGTACTCCCCAGTCTGCACCTCCTAACTGTGCTTTGTCCATGATTATCTGAACAGTATTCGGGAGTATATCCTCTCCCCTAATCACTACAATCCCATCTACAATTCCCAAGTATTCTCCTTTTGCAGTTATTATGTTTCTAGTTCTATTGATCAGATCCGGAGAGCTACTCTCAATATATATTATTCTGTTCTCCACACCTTTCACAACAAACTGTTCCAGTCCCAACACAGATAGTCTAGATTTTAATCTATCGATTAGATCTAACATCTCTGAATTAGAGAGGAATTGATCGGCCTGCAGTATTATTCTAGTTCCTCCCTTGAACTCTATACCTAGATTCACACCATGGAGTAACAAGGATATTAGAGCCAGTACACCTAGACCTATAAAATATCTGGTTCTACTATCTACAGCTACGAAGTTTGTTAGAAAAATAGATGCTATGAGATACAGAGAGATGAAATTGATAAACCTCTGCTCAAATATAGAAGCAACCAAGATCAACAACCCAATTCCAAGTATTATAGTTTCATTTCTAACCATATCTATCACCATACTTCTGAATGAGATAAGCATTATATCCCCAAGATGTCATGAAATCCACTATCAATCCAACTATCAGAACAGCACCAATACTCTTGAGGAAAGATATCTCCAGAATAGTACCAATCATGAAGATTATTATGAATACCAACAAAGAACTTGTGATCATAGATATACCGGTTCTCATGCTCTGATCTATACTCTCCAGTTTCCTGGATATGTAGTAATTACTAACCAATAGAACACTAGTATCAAGACTATACCCAAACAGAACCAACAATCCTACTAACACACTTAGATCAGTCTCAAAACCCAGGAGATTTACTATGCCTAAAGTTATGAATGTGTCTATGAGAGCTCCAGAGATAATGTTGATTGTAGGGAACCATGTCTTGAAGGTGAGTATTATGTATATCGTTATGAACACCATCCCAAGAAGGAATATAGAGAGTATTCTACTGAATAGTTCTGTTGATAGCACTGGAGTGATGAGATTGTAGGAATATGAATATTCACCTTCTATTCTGCTCAACACGGAATCTATTGTTTTCTCCAACATGTACTCCATAGCCCTATCTGCATACTCCTGATAGGAAGTATTATTCAGGGGGAGACCAGAGATTCTATAGATCTTATCTACGTGACTCTCGCATATAGACAGATTCTGCTCAGATCTTATGCATTCTACTAGATTCGATCTAGCATCTATAACTTCCTTCAACTCCCTATCTAATCTCATAGGTATTTCATATATGTACACACCTCCTGCAGATCTCTGGGAATATGATAGTGGAATATCTAGAGAGGAATTTGATGTAATTGTTATGATCAATCCTCCTGCAAAATCTATTCCGAATTTGAAAGAGGTTAAATATCCAACCAGAGAGATAATTCCCGCAACAACCAACAATCCTAGTAGTAACTTCCGATCAACCATGACTTAAAATAAATACAAAAAATTTTTAAACAGACGGGATCTACCTCAGAGTCCTGGTTTTTCCATATCTATAGTAATCATCCAGCCTAAAGTAAAGATTTAAATCATCCTCCAGGGCCTGTTTCTTCAGAATTCCAACTGCATCTGATACTAATTCTACTGAATAGTATTTAGGGATACTTAGAATGAGTTCTAATATCTTAGGGTCTTTAGTTCTGTTGTAATATTCTGCAAGACCTCTAGAGATATTCTGTATAAGATCAAGGTCCTGTATGGATTTTCTCTCAATGATCTTGTTTAGTATCTGAATACTGATCTGTCTTTTCTCAGAATCACCATGAAAGACGTTTAGAAGCAACAGATCTATGGCCATAACCCCATTCTTCCCTCTGATTTCCCAAAGTCTATATTCATATAATTTACTGATATTCACAACATCCACCATTCCTTTCTTTAGCAATATATGTAATGCAGTATCCCCATATTCATCTCTAGTCGACATGTTGGTTATCTTTGACAATATATTGTTGATAACGCTCTTATTATCCTCTGTAACTAACCTCAACAACCTCAAGTAGTTCTCTGGTGTTGGTATAGAATTTAGAAATACATGGTTTATTCTCCTGAAGATGATCTCTGGTTCTGGTTTTCTGCTGAA
>JANXEC010000060.1 GCA_025058915.1 Microcaldota archaeon
GTTACATTTCTGGCAGCTAAATGATGAAAAATGATACATTCTCCCTTCCATCTCTACGAGTCTATAGAGTAGGTTGTTCGATAGATTGATCATGTATCTGGCATACTCTCGACTAACATTGTATATAGTACTAGCAGATAGGTATGGAAGCTGATGCATCCTAACATTACTGCCATAGAAGATAGATATAACAAAATTAGGATCAACATTCCATGTATATATAAAATTATGTAGAATAACTGTTGTGATCATAAAGATTGCTAGTATCACAAACTCCTTTACACCTAAATCTACATATCTCAGAAAGATCTGATTGGACAGGATTTTGCCTATGCTGAATACTATTGCTAAGAAGACAAGATATATCAACATTGCAATGCCTATTATGTATTCATACCCAGGAATCATCAACTCACCCTTGCAATATAAGATAGAACAAAAGGACTGACATCTATGCCTAATATCTGATTGATACCTACTGTGATCGATATAACTGCCAATAGAGATAGACCTAAAGATAAGATTATAAGCATCGAGTAAACAGAATAGTCTATGATTCCAGACTGTGGTGAGGAGATCTCTGCATACGCACTTTTAAACATACCCTCAAACATAGAGAGCCTGAGATCATAGCATCTGGTAGGTTCTGGGAAGTTAGATATAATACTCATTGTAAAATTTCTCATTTGCTGAGATATTTCATTTGGATTATATCTGGGATTCACATCTGTGATAAGGTTAATCAAAAACACAGATATTATAGGCAGCATACTCAGAGCTATAGAGAAGGATATTAGGAATCCTCCAACTTTTCTAGTGATCTTAGTCGCTCGCATTATCATTCCTATCGAGAAAAATCCTACTATAAATACCGGATACAGAGATGGGCTAAACAATTCTCGAAATGTGAATATAATTGATCTATACGTATTCACCTGAACTATTAGATTGTTTAGGCTATCATAGAAATATCCAAAGTGTCTGCATGGTATGAGCGAGAAGCCAGTTGATAGACCTAAATCTCCCCATTTAGAGAACATATTAAACATCTCACCCCTAAATTCCTGCTCTGGACCTACACTGAATCCTAACGATCTCCCAACATTCCCTATGTTGTTTGATAGTAATGCGATATCGTTCTGGAATGCATCGTACGAAATACTACCGAATATTTTGAACGTTCTACTGGTCATCGAACTCTTCAAAAGTTTATTCATTTCATTATATACTCCAGATTCTATGATCGGATAGTAGCTTAGGTTGAGTAATGAGATAAAGGTACGATTCATATATAATTCTCTAGATGTGGGATTGGAACAATCTATGTTATCCTCTAGAACAGTATTTATCAGTACATTACATGTGAAATGTTGAATTGGGTTTGTCAAGAGGTAGCTGATCACTCCGATCATCAAGATAGATACCCCAATCTCAACTGTCTCCTCCTGTGAAGTCTGCTCTATCTCTCGGCTGTTCATCAGTCTTCCAATTGCAAACAGTATGATCATGAATAGTAGAGATATCACTATTACTATTCCCATAACATTATACAGACTATCACTGAATCTAACCTCCATTATCTCACCTTACCAAGACCAGGCAAGAATACCTCCCCTCCTAAGTATTCTGATATAGATATAATA
>JANXEC010000061.1 GCA_025058915.1 Microcaldota archaeon
AAAAAATTTAGAATCAATCTACCAGATATGCTCTTATTGAGAATTGTCTTAAAAGGTGTTAAAGGAGGTTTAGAATTCTCTAAGATATTTCAAGTTATTGATCTATATGATGAAGAGAAAAATATAACTGCATTATCTAGAACTACTGGGTACACGGCTACTGGAGTTGCTCTACTTCTCGCAGAGAAGATAATAAGAGAGAAGGGGGTTCTCCCTCCTGAGATGATAGGTTTCAATAAGATGTATATGAGCTATCTTTTGAAATATTTAGCAGAGAGAGGAGTAACCGTACTAGAGATATAATAGATTAAGAGAGATGAGAGTCGATAACCATAGAAAATTTTAATAGTCATGGAGTTCATATGTAATCTATGCATGGGAGAGTACATATTATCGGAGAGAATAGAGCGATTTCGAAAACTATTGCTATATTAATAGTTATAATAATTTTGTTAGGAATAGTAGCGGCTATAGAGCCATTACTCATCCCAGCTAGAGAGGTGACCTTAACTACGACAGTTACTGTGCCAGTTAAGGATGTTGTCTGGGAGAATATTCAAAAAAGAGGTACTATAATAATTGGGACCTCTCCAGATTGGCCACCTTTCGAGTTTTTAGATCCTAAAACTGGTAAGGTGATAGGTTTTGAAGTAGAGTTGATGGAGCTTATAGCGGATAGACTTGGACTTAAGGTAGAGTGGAGGACGATGGATTTCGCTACGATCATAATTGCAGTAAAGAATAGAGATATAGATCTCGGTGTAAGCGGGTTCTCTATAACACCAGAGAGATTAGAAGAAGTACAGTTCACACTCTATCATACGATTACTGAATCTCAACTAATAATGTTGGCTAGGAGAGCTCAAGAACTAGGTATTAAAGAACTTAAGAACATTGAGGAGATAGCAAAGTATAAACTAGTTGTGGGAACTGGGTCTGGGACAACGCAAGAAGCAGAATTAATGGATTTAGTAAAGAAAGGTGTTATATCTATGGATCAAGCAAGATCTTATGATGATTTTGGTGTAGCTCTCGAAGACTTAAAGCTTGGTAGGATAGATGCTGTATACGCTGAGACACCTATAACTACTTGGTGGATTATGACAGAGGAGGTACCTCTAGTAACAGTCTTCAGCGAACCTTACTGGCCTGTCGCATTCGTTGCTCATAGAGATGCTGATGAACTAGTATCAAAGATAAATGGTGTTTTAGCAGAATTGATAATGGAGGGCAAAGTTGCAGAATTATACCGTAAATGGAGTTCTCCAGAAGTATTAGCCTAAAGAGATTAACAATGACCCCTATTGAACAATTGATCTTCCTCCTCCGCGCCGTCCCGGTAACCTTATCAATATCTCTCCTATCTTTTCTATTAGGTCTAGCTCTTGGAATAATCTTCTCATTCATTAGAATCTACGGTATAGCTCCCCTAAGATATATTGCAGATGGATATGAGAAAGTCTTTAGATCCGTACCC
>JANXEC010000062.1 GCA_025058915.1 Microcaldota archaeon
TTGATAATCTATATGTAGCTCTGTTCATGTATTTATATTAAAAGAAAATGTTTTAAAAAATATCATTAAAAATGTTTTAATTATTACAGCCTCTATCACAAACATATAAAAACTGAAATTCATGTATAAATGATCGATGGATTTTGACCAGAAAATAAGAGAGTTAGAAGAGGAAATAAGGAACACACAGAAGAACAAGGCCACAGAGAAACATATAAGTCTATTACTAGCTAAGATAGCAAAACTAAAGAGAGAGAAGATAAAGAATGAACTCAAGAGGGCTGGAGGGGGAGGAGGTTTTGATGTCGCTAGATCAGGTGATGCAAGAGTGGTTCTAGTAGGATTTCCTTCAGTTGGTAAATCCTCATTACTGACCTCTCTAACTGGTAAACAATCAAAATCTGCAGAGTATGCTTTCACTACTACAACAGTGATACCAGGAACCCTGAATTATAGAGGTGCAAAGATACAGATATTAGATCTACCTGGATTGATAGAGGATGCTCAGAGAGGTAAGGGAAGAGGAAGAGAGGTGTTGGCTGTTGTCAGAACAGCTGATCTGATACTGTTGGTTGTAGAAGGTAGTGCAGCTGAGAAACAGTATGATTCGTTGGTTAGGATGCTAAACGATGTTGGGATTAGAATGAATAAGAACAGACCAGACGTAAGAATAAGCAAGAGGTCTTCTGGACCTATCAAACTATTCAACAATTCAGATCTTGATGATAGTATTGTAATATCTGCTCTAAATGAGAACGGCATAAGGAGTGCGGATGTATATATAGGCGATAATGTTACATATTCAGATCTCCTGGATTCTCTGGATGATTCGATAGTTTACATCAAGTCTCTGGTTGTGATCAATAAGATAGATCTTATCAATACAGAAGAGCTCAGGAGATTACAGTCTGTATTCAGAGATGGTGTGTTTGTAAGTAATTACATTCCCGAGACACTAGATATACTGAAGGATAAAATATATAATACGTTTGATTTTATACAGGTATTTACAAAATCTTGGAAAGGAGAAATAAGCAAAGATCCTCTGATCCTGAAGAGAGGGGCAAAGATCAGAGATGTCTGTAGATCTGTGCACAGAGATCTTGAGGAGAATTTCAAATATGCTATAGTATGGGGAAAATCTGTAAAATATCCAGGACAGAGAGTGGGTTTAGATCATGTGCTTGAGGATAATGATATAGTTCAGATATATGATGAGTAGTTTTTAAATTATCTTGCATTAATCAGAAATGAGCGGCCATAGTCTAGTGGTAGGATGTCAGCTTCCCAAGCTGAAGACCCGGGTTCGAATCCCGGTGGCCGCATATAACCTTCACATTCCTCTAGGTTGCTTACAGACACTATTTGTTTTTTTGAGTATTTCTTCTAACGACATCTTCACATTCCTCTAGGTTGCTTAC
>JANXEC010000063.1 GCA_025058915.1 Microcaldota archaeon
GTCTCTATATACATCATAGATGTTATTGAACCTAAATATCGAACTATCAGCAAATATATTTCCTCCTGCTACATACAATCCATAATCATTAAACTCAACTACACTCTGTCTTATCAGAACATCTGTGCTTGAATTTGAGACTGTACCGATACTGAAATTCCTAACGATACAATTCAAGATATATACATCTCCCTGTAGTAGCAATATTCCAATGCCTATATTACTTCCTACAATAGAATTACCTCCACACTCTAACTCAACTCTGGATCTATTTACCAATAGACAGTAGGGTTCATTCGATTGAGCATATATGTTTTCAGATAGTATTATTCCTCTGTGAATAGGGTTCTGCAGTTTCTGATTACATTCGAGACAGCTATTACATAGTGCCATACCAGTCTTGCCGAAAGTGATCTCTGCAGATGCAGTATTATTATTACTATCAGAACACACGACTCTTAGATTATAATACCCAGCTGTTGTTATATTATGAGTGAATTGGCTAGTGCCTGTTTGATTTGCTATCAGAGAGCCGTTCAGATAGGTTAGACATGTTACAGAGCTAGGATCTTCATCTTGAATCGAGTAAGATATTAGGATCTGATCAGAGTCGATGAAAGAATTATTTGTTGGCTGCAATATCCTTACCGATGGAGGGAAGTCAGTTGTGATGTTCTTCCTATAGACGTATTCTACATCAATAGGTGCAAAACATTTCAATGTTAGATCGTTTAAACCATGTACCAGAGTGAGATTGATTCTTGTGGTTGTGTTAGTAGGGGTTACTAGATAGGTAGATTGATTTGAGGTACTGAAGAGACATACTACATAATTAGATAGATTTGATTCTACTCTTATTCCAAATTCGTATGGGCTTGCATTAATGATGTTTGGAGATATGATCTCTGGATAGAGAGGCATGTTCTCATAGTAGATGTTTCTCAAATAATTACTACAATTCAAGACTAAGAGGGAATAATTGTTCGAGAACCTATATATAATTGAAGGTGATATGGACATATTTCCTATTCTGCATTCTCTGCTGACAGAAGGAGAATACATGAGATCTACGACTACATACTCGTAAGGGGAGTTGTAAGATAGATCTAGAGCTGGTTGCTTGTCTTCAGAAGCTATCTGAACTAGGTTTGCATTTCCTACATCAAAACTAGCCACATATCTAACACTTAATCTGAACACATGAGCTTCTAGAGCAGGAGGAATATGATTCTGGATTCTTATAGAAGTGAGATTCCCTACAGATGTTGCAGGAGAACTAGAAGTTTCTCGGAATAGAGATTTATCTGAATATAATACATGATCAACTCTATCGCCTCGATACACAATATAGATAGGAACCCTAAGATTCTT
>JANXEC010000064.1 GCA_025058915.1 Microcaldota archaeon
AGATCAAGAGAGCATATCAATCAATCTTTCTCGTATCAATATTCTCCCTATCAACCACTGTGGTTGCTATGATCATAGCTGCAAAGGGTATTGTGATGTTGCTTGGAGAGAGATTCTCATTCTTGGATCTGTTCCTGAGGGTGATATAGTATGATCGGTTATATAGAGACAGCATTCCTAGGAGTTACAATAGTTATTCTGCTATACCTAATTAGAATAATGATATATCGAATCGCAAACATGCCTATGCAGGAGAAGATGGCAACGCAAGATCTAATAGAATCAGTGTTACTTGCTATATCTATTGGAATCATAATGGGGGCATTAGATGTATCATTCGGTGAATCTGCTAGTCAACAATTGCAAGATCTTCAGAGAGAATTGAACGAAATAGTAGGAATAACCACTCTTGGAAGTCCTGGAGCAGGAACAACATATATAGATCGGATGATAGAATACTTCAGAGTATATAGAGAACTAATTATTAACATCAAAGATCAGGCAACTCAGGCATATGATAGGCAAATAAACAGATTTGCTGGAGTAGATATATCTTTATATGGATTCTCTCTGAAGATGTTTGAGAGACTGTCTGAACAGTTCCAAGGTAAAGATAGGATCGCTGCAGAATTATCAAAATTAGGTTATATAATAAAAGCATCATTTGCAATCATAGTAAATCTATCCATCATAATCGTGGCTCTAGAGTATCTTAAGAGTATGGCTGCTCTACTGTTGATTACTGGCATCGTCCTGAGAGCATTCTATCTAACAAAAGGTCTAGGATCAATACTGATATCATTCAGTATATCTTTCTATGTTATATTCCCTACTATAGTATCTATGTTTCTAACGAATGAGTTCAGTAAAGAATATATTGGCATACAGGGTACTGAGCTGAAAGTAGATGGTGTTTCATACAGATCAGCAACACTGATGCGTTTTGATTTAGAGAAATATTCAAGAGCAACTGATAGTGTGAAAGATTTTTTAAATTTCTTGTATAATAGGTTGAATATAGGAATATGGTTGGCATTAGGCATGTCATTAGGAATAGCTTTTTACATTTATGGTATACTGACTGGAGGTAGTCTA
This sequence comes from Microcaldota archaeon, assembly GCA_025058915.1. Lineage (GTDB taxonomy): Archaea > Micrarchaeota > Micrarchaeia > Anstonellales > J096 > JAADEL01. The sequence goes on from JANXEC010000064.1 coordinate 1,096, forward strand.
ATATGGGGAGCACCAATGCAATTCTTAAGGTTGCTCTGATAGTTGCAATATTAGTATTGTCTGGATGTCTACAGTCATCTAATAGTGTAGTTCTAAGAGATGTATGCTGTCAGACTATATCTAATTCTCAATGTGTAGAGTTAAGGAATTCATCAAATCTAAATCAGAATCTACAGAATATAATCAGTATTAATTCAGGTGGAGAATGTTCAGATGTATCTAGAGTGTGTTATAATATGAACATAACATATTCAGGGGTTAGAGGTG
>JANXEC010000065.1 GCA_025058915.1 Microcaldota archaeon
GCACTCTATAGGAAAACCTCTTACCTCTGCCACTCTGAGGAACTCTGTGAGTGTAATCTCTTGTCTCTCACTCTGTACACCCTCTAGTTTTGGGTTTTCATTTTGAATACATCCAGATAAAAATAAAAGGACTATTAGGCTATAGATGAGCTTCATTTTTTCCTAGAGTAAGATAGAGATTAGCTCTGATCTTAACAGATTTTGGCGGATTGTAGATAGTTATTACTCCATGCTCATCTGTAGTGTATGGAGTTCCATTTACATATACCCTTATCCTCCTCAATGGACTCCCTATGATATTCGTGACTCTGAAAATCAATCTATTTTCGTTATATGTCCTTATATCTATCAGAGCTATTCTAGCTAAAAGTATGAGTATTGTAGGTACTGCAAGCAAACCTAGATTTATGCCGATGGAAGGTGTAATATATGTTGATACATAATAGGCTTCTGTTTTAGGACCAGGATAGAGTTCATTATCATCAATTATATAATACTCATAAATCCCATCCTCCTCATACATGAACATTCCATAACCTAACTCATCAGTGATCAATCTGTATATCTTTCCGCTTGGAGATTTAATATACACATATCCTCGATAAGGAGTACCATTTATATCTAAAACTCTGATCAATCCAGTGGAATTCACTAGAATCCTATCAGGAACTATGAAGGTATAGTTCTTGAAGTATTTTGGTGAATAAGGATTGAATTTAGTGGTGTTTATGGAAATGTTTGGCTGAGCTTTTGTGGTTACATTCCTCAACTCTCCTCTACCTATTCTCTCCTCGATCTCTCTGAAACTAGAAAGATTAGAATCACATTCAGTCACTAATACATTCAATCTTCTCGATCTATTGTAGTTCTGATGCTCGGCGATGATAGAATATATACCAGGTGTTGAGAAAGAGATAGAGATCTTACCATGTCTAGCTATTCCAGAATTGCTTCCATAGTACACAATAGCTCCATCCACATAGTTCATATCTCTATCTAGCACTTGCACATTCACAGATTCATCTATACATACGATGTTTTTATCTAGAATTAGTATTAGAGCGTTGAAATATATATCATGAACTCTCACAAATATTTCATATGTGGAATTGAAATTCAAGTAGAGTTGCACAGGTAATGTTCTGTTACCTGATCTGGATATTACATATATATTAGAAGTACCGTTGCTATCGTAGAATCTTGAATCTACTATGAAGTTGATATGTCCGGATGTGTTAGGGTTGAGTATTAGATACGAAACATTAAACATGATCGCAGGATTATCCGAATACACACTGAATAGTTCCAC
>JANXEC010000066.1 GCA_025058915.1 Microcaldota archaeon
ATGAAATCACACGAACATTTATATTTATTACCTACATGTCTGATCTGAGTATTATTATTTATGGAGAAAACAATAGCCCCATTATCAGAATTCTCATCACCACAGATTGTGGAAGGTCTTCTCAGAGAGATGCTGTATTTTGTCTTTGGATCTTTCCAGAGATAGAGCCAATTCACACTATCATATTTGATACGCTGAACAGGTAATTCGCTCCTATATGTTCTATCTAATACACTACCTTGACCGGCCATATCGTATTCCATAATAGTGGCTAATAACAGAGAGTACCTATCATATGGTACTCCTGGAATATATAGATCAACATATCTCGATAGATCACCAGGCTCTAGCATTCCTGTGTTTCTGATCAGGATTTCAAATGAAGCTGTAGAGTTGAATAATTTCACTAGAATAGCATCAACTCTTATAGGGTAGAGCATTCTGTTTATAATCCTGTATCTAACTCTGTTGACGTTATTTTCATAGATATTAGTTTCTGGAATGAGTTCTATTGGCAAGAGAGGTGGATCAGTAATGTTCTTGAAATCTATCTCGATAGTATCGAACACTTCTATTCCCCTTACTACGCTATTATTACATACGAAGTATATATATTGCACAGAGTCATTCAGGACTCCTGTTCTGATTATATTTAGATTCTGATCCATTAGAGTGCATCTCATCCTTGTATATGCATTTATATCTAAATACATCATCCTATTACCCCCTACTATTCCATAATATGGCAATTCTGCTCTGTATATTGTTATTGGCAGGAACTCTGAGTAGTTCATCCTAAGAACATCCATTATCCTTCTTCCCAATCCTTCATTACTCCTGTCTGTTATAGATAATCCCTCAAGAACATGTTTCCTGTAGATCTTGATCTTCAGATAGCTATCAGGAAGATTCTCTGGAATGTAGAAGCTAAGGTTGATAGATATTTTTCCTCTGGCATTTATAGGGAGATCAATAACTTTAGACAGTAGATCAGCAACCTTTCCACTAGCATTCCATGCCTCCAGAGAGATTCCCTCTATGTATAGATAGGATTCAGGATGGTTGTTTTCTATGTCTATCACAACACCATCAATATAACCTTTATATAGGCTTCTGTTCGTAGATATAGATCTAAAGAGTGCATTTCGATATACAAAATACACAACTCCATCAATAGGATGGTCCCAAAATATTGATATAGTTGTGTTTCCAGGAGAGATATATCCTATTATAAGGTTCTTGAAGTTAGTAGAGTTAGAGGCGTTTGTTGATATGTTTCTGTGCA
>JANXEC010000067.1 GCA_025058915.1 Microcaldota archaeon
TCTACATACTAGCTGGAAATTATATAGACCTACATCAAAGAATTCTGTCAATGTATTTGAGGAATCATTGAAAACTCCAGTGATCTTTGGAATACCATTGAGGAATAAACTACATGTAGCACTTCCATTCAATCTAAATCCATAAGATAAGCTTATGGGGGATTCTAGCTCTCCGCCGGGTAGATTTGGAGTTGTTCTGAAATTACATGCACCTGGAGGTTCATCTAAGATCTCCAATCTAGCACTATATGATTTTTGGCAACTAGAATTGGTGAGATCCCTACATACTAAGTCTATACTATAATTACCGACTAAGAAGATGTGATCAGTGTTGTATGAAATCAAGGTATCAGTAGAGGTAAAAAAGGTGTTTCCATTTATTCTCAGCTCGCATCTGATTTGGTTTGGGGATCTAGCTCTAAACGATATTGAGTGTTCTACATTATAGGATCTTCCATTCGGAAATCTAGTCTCGAGATCTATGCTACACACAGGTGATGGAGTTACTAGATCAAAACATTTTGTATCTATATCTATACAGTATCCATTCGATGAGACTATCTCCGAATACACATAATATCTCCCTGGTGGTACGTTAAAAGTATGTCTCTGTTGATATGTTGAATTCTCCTGAAGCTCACGTGTCAATACTAGCTCGTTGTTAAGATATAATCTTAAACTAGAGCTAGCATTATAGGAGAATGCAGAGACATCTATTGGCAGAGTGTTATCAATTATAGTTATGCATCTACCTGGATCCCCTCTCACCTCCACGCCATTTCTACAATTCTGTCCAGATCTCTCAACATTAACTCTAGTTCTATACACAGGACATTCTGAATCAATTCCACCATTTTCATCTTCACATACGAATGTCAGGTAGTAAGAGCCTGGTCTATTGAACTGTAGAGTTCTAGCTAGAGAAGATTGAGGTCTGGAGAAGCCATCTACAATATCTCCATCTAGTATCAAATAGCATCTAGAGTAATTCCCTGATACAGAGGTACTTACGTTTAGATATGCTGGACTTCTCATATATATGGTTATATTCGAATCTGGACCACTAGGATTACCATTCAGTGTGTAACTTGTTATTTCATACTCACATGCTTTGGGTTTATCCTCGACATATATCACGCATGCATCTGCAACATCTCTAGCCGCTCTAGTTCCACATTGATTAGTGCTGTACGCATTTGTCTCCAAGGTGAAAAGATTAACACCAGGCTGCAGAGTTGTTGTAATAGAACCACTGACATATCCATCTCCTATTGAACTTG
>JANXEC010000068.1 GCA_025058915.1 Microcaldota archaeon
TATTAGAAGGTATTGCTATAGTTGTGTTTGCACTGAAGTTTGAGACAGTAGAAGTATTCAGGATCATACAGCTGTATCCGGTAGGACATATCAATTGTAGAGAGACATCTCTGAGGTTTACTCTACCTTTGTTTATAACTATGATGTTATGCATAATTGGTACTTCTGAAACATGGATAGTGAATATAGGAATGTTTACAGTAGGTTGAATAACTGACAAGTTCAAAGTATACTCAGAGATTCCAAGATAACTTCTGTATCTGAATCTAATAGGTACATAATCGTTGGTATAGCTGTAAGGAATATACACTAAAATAGAAGTGTTCACAGACTGATTATAGGAGAGGTTTAATAGAGGAATTGAGCTGCTTAGACAGCTAACACCTACTGGGCATACCACATCGATGAGTTCAGCATTATATAGAGTTCCTTCTCCTATGTTTGCAAATGATATCGATATGTTATGGAGTCTATCTAATGATAGCTCTGTTGTGTTTGCCGAAAATACAACTATAGGACGAATCACTCCTATATAGATTGGTACTGACATTGTAGTATTATATGTTCCCTCTGAAGCGATCAGGTTGATTTGAAGATGCTGGCCGGAGAAGCTGCTTGGAATCCTGATTCTGACTCTTACCTCTTGAGTGCCATTCAGTATAGGAATTAAATTCCTGTTGATTTCACAATCTACGCTATAGCATCCATGTAGGGAAAGTATGACATTAGTTAGGTTCTGAATATTTATAGGTGAGATATTGAATGAAACATTATAATCTTTCTCCAGCTCTGCTGATAGATTAACTCTACTCGGTGCAACATCTATATAGGTCTGTCTCATCTCAATAGTGAGTACACTAGAATTGATATTACCTGTAATGTCAGAGCAGGAGATGTTCACAGAATTAATACCTAATGGTAATGGGAAATAACCAGTTATGAATGAATTATTCAATATAGTTCCTAACTGAATTCCATTTATGTAACAGGTGATGTTAGGTGAAATAGAATCGTAGGCCTGTATTTCATAATAGAATGAGTTTCCTACATGTATAGAATTGTTCTGTGGAGAGTAGATGATTACAACAGGAGGCGCAGGATCATAGACTACATTTATTCGAGTTATATTCACATTTCCATTGTTATCCCAGCATCTCAAAGTTAGATTGTGATTAATACCATTAGGTAGAGTATGATTTAGTATGCCTGATCTGAACCTCCTTATTGTTATGTTACTTGTATTCTCTATC
>JANXEC010000069.1 GCA_025058915.1 Microcaldota archaeon
ATCCTGACGTAGGCTATGGATATATCTTCAGTCCTAAAGATAGGAAGGTAGCACAGGTTAGATTCATATAGATTTTTAAATCGATCTTTGGACTAAAACACATATGGGCCCGTAGTCGAGTGGCTAAGACGCCACCCTGACATGGTGGAGATCCCAGGTTCGAATCCTGGCGGGCCCATTCCGAGATATTCAAGACAACACCATGGATTTATGGTCTAGGTCTCAAGGATTCTAGAGGTATAAAATCCTGTCTGTGTTCGATTCTCTTCATTGCCATCATAGGAATTAGGAATTTTACTACGAATTCTGGGAATTCATCATTACCTAGTCTTATAGTAACACCATTACCGAATTCTACCAGATATGTTTTCTCTCCATTGTGATCCTCAGTTCTTATCTTGAACTTCATGTGTGCACCCCTCTTGAGATCATCTAGAACCTGACGGATCTCGGGATGTGTTGTAAATAGGTTCGTCAAATAATTCGAGAAATCTCCTTGGAACAATTCCTCTGCTGACCTTAGACTACGAAGTTTCTGATACTCTTCAATAATCTTGATCTTAGAATCTCTATCTATAATTTCTAATCCCATAAAACTCAGGATGGATGTGTCTAAATACAGATCACTATCTAACAATTTAGCCAGTACCTCTAGATCAGAATTCCTTATAGTTCTCAGGAGACCATCAACTATATCTTTGGGAACTCCATAGAATCTCAGCATCTCACTAAACTCCCATTCAGATATAATCCCCTGCTGCAGGAGTGCGATTGTCAGTAACATGTCTCTCTTCTCTTTTGTTGAGTTTTTCATATCTACAGTCTGAGTAGAAGGTGATCCAAATTCCTGAATTGATATTTTTCTCTCGACATTTGTCACTGAACCATCTTGGTTTCTGATCTCTATTTTCACGATTATCTCACCGTTCCGATTCATCTCAGATGCTACGACTCGGAAGTCATTGTCTCCAAGATCTGAATCATTTCTAAGATACTGTTCCAGGAATTTGTTCCTTCTGTATTC
>JANXEC010000006.1 GCA_025058915.1 Microcaldota archaeon
GATTGGAACAGAAAGAAAAAATATGAATCTGTTCATATTTGATTCCGATATGAGATAATATCTACCTTCGACGTCAATGTAAATGTTTCTTGCCAGAATTCTATATATCTTAGTTTGATGACCGAAATTTAACGGATATATCAATATGTCCCTGGGATGCTTTATGAGCTCTAGAATCAAATCAATTCTCCTTTTGGATAGATCATATTCTAAAGTATTAATTATTCCTTCTGGTAATCTATCAACTTTTTGATGTAGTGTACTTGTTCTAAAAGTTCTAAGGTTTGTATCGGTGAAAAATCTCCTGAAATTCTTTGTTATACCATCGAGAATTCCTAATAAAGATGGATATACAGATTTTCTATCGTGAAAAATATTATAGATTATATCAGATAATGAAGTAAATACATGTAGATATATTGTCAGCAAATTATTCAAATTCAACTGCTTTGAATACAGAAACATGAGGTTTCTATTAAACAAGTATGTGTTTTCTAGAAACGGAGATCTAGTATGAAACTTTAGGTCAAATTCATGCCTTATGTAAACATCATTAAAGTATGTTCTTTTGCTCTCAGGAACTGACGATAATGAATATATATCTTCACCATAAAAATACATTCCTGGACACATACTGATCTTCACATCTTTTGATATAGTGTTGTAACCCCACATCCCCTGCCCCCTAACTGATCTGAATACATTACCAGACATACTAACTTGACTTGGTATTGCCATCTTGCCCTGAGTTCTAATCTTGAATGGAAGATCCTGTATCATAGGATACGCATCATCCTCAGCAAAGCTCAGAAAATTATATCCGACAGATAATCCATAACAATACCCTAGGTAGAACCCTCCAGCAGGACCATCATCATATTTTCTCTTGAGGATTATTATGTTATGTTTGTATTTTGATATCTCTTTTCTCACATAATCAAGATCAACTTTGTAACCAAGAACTAAGATGATATCATACAGATCAGGTGACAACATTTCCAAATGCTTTGATAAATAATCTAACCTATCGAACATTACTATTATGATTCCATGCTCAATATGCTTTGACTCACCATAAATTTCCACATACCTTTTCAAATCTAAATCCATACACATGAGTTTCTAATAAAAAATAAACATTAAAAATTCTTCACTCTCCTGCTATGATACAATGCAGGGGGTGGGATTTGAACCCACGAACCCACAACGGGACAGACCCCTCAAGCCTGCGCCTTTGACCAGACTTGGCTACCCCTGCTGCTAATAATAGATAGATCGAACTTTTAAATCTTATTACAGATCTATCTAGCATGCATAGAATCCCTGTATCAGACGCCGTCAATCAGATAGATCAGAACGTTAGGGTCTCAGGATATGTTCATGAATTCAGAAACCTAGGGAAGATAAGATTCATAATCCTGAGAGACCAGAGCGGAACTATCCAGGTTGTTACAAGAGACAAAATAGATCTAAACAGAGAGGATGTTATCGATGTTATAGGAAAAGTTGTTAGATCAAACATAGCCAAGGCAGGAGTAGAGATCCAGGCAGAATCTATAAGAGTAATATCTAGAGTCAAGAAGAAACTCCCAGTTGATCCTAGTGGAATAATTCCCTCTGATCTAGATACTAGAATCAAATACAGATTCTTAGATCTCAGGAAACCAGAGGTCATGGAGATATTTAAAACTAAATCTGACCTGATAAATTCCTACAGACAGGCTCTCCTGAAGAGAGAATTCATAGAGATACATCCTAGCCTCATACTAGGTGCTGCATCGGAAGGAGGAGCAGAGGTATTTCAAGTGGAGTACTTTGAGAGGAAGGCATATCTCGCCCAATCTCCACAGCTCTACAAACAGATGGTCGTGATAGGTGGATTGGAGAGAGTTTTTATTACATTGCCTATATACAGAGCAGAGAAACATAATACTATCTATCATCTGAATGAAGCCATGTCATTAGATGTCGAGATGGCTCATATAGATAGTCATTATGATGTTATAGAACTATTACGAGATGTTGTTATCGAGATGATAGGGAATAAGATTGGATTGAGAAATATAAATGTTTATTCATATGAGCATGTGGTAGAGCTACTGAACGAGAACAACATGAAGATAGAACTAGGAGATGATTTCAGCAAAGATCACGAGAGGAAGATATATGAGATATTAGGAGAAGAGATGTACTTCATAGAGGGATTCCCCACAAAGATCAGAGCCTTCTACACAATGCCAAAAGACGATATGTACAGCAGATCATTTGATCTGTTCTTCAGAGGCCTAGAGATTGCATCCGGTGCACAGAGAATACATGATGTCGATATGCTGGAGAATGCACTATTGGAGAGGAATCTAAGGTTAGAGGATTTTGATTTCTATCTAGAAGCATTCAGATATGGAGCTCCAACTCATGGAGGTTTCGGGATGGGACTTGAGAGGTTTGTGATGCAGCTCCTGAGGCTGAATAATATCAGAGAGGCAGTACTGTTTCCAAGGGATAGAACTAGACTATTACCTTGATGTTCATGACCTTTCTCAGTTCCTCACTCAACTCCTGATCAAAATGATCATTAGTTTTCCATGATTCTATAGGGGTTTTGATTGACATCCTGTTCGATATCTTGTAGGTTCTAACCATAGACACTTCCCTATTAAATCTCTCTACTTCTCTCTTTGCATCCTCATCATAGAAACTGAATGTGGGCCATCCATCTATTTCCTTACCAAACATCATCCAATATACTTCATATGCCAGATGAGGTGCAAACACAGAGAACATTTTCGAGAACTCTTCCTGAACTTTGGTAAGAGTATACACCGCACCCTCAACATCAACATTCTCCTGGAATCTCCATTTTGTATATTCTAGATAGAAATCACAGAACTCATTCCAGTAGAATTTATGTAGAGTGGTTATTGCCTCTCTGAATTCGTATCTATCCATAGCATCTGTTACATCTCTGATAACTTCAGATAGCCTGTGTAGGATCCATCTATCTACCTTTCTGAGCCTTACGTTTCCAGACACTCTCTGGAGTTTTGACAGAACATATTTTGATGCATTCCAGTACTTTATCAGAAATGCCTTTGCATATTTTATATCTTCATACGAGAAAGGTCTGTCTTTTGCTAGTGCTCCACTCATTGCAGCCCACTGACGCAGAGCATCAACTGGATACTCTTTCAGAAGATCGTCAGGGGATATTACATTCCCCAGACTCTTGCTCATCTTCCTACCATCTGGTGCCAATACATTCCCATTCAGCAATATCTCTCTCCAAGGTATCTTGCCTGTCAGTCTCCAGACTCTGTATATAGTGTATAGAGCCCAGGTCCTAACTATCTCCACACCCTGAATCCTGATATAATTTGGAAATGTTGCTTCTGAGAATTTTCTGTCTTGATAGTACTTAGACACTACCAGAGGTGTGATACTAGAGTCTATCCATACGTCTAGTACTTTAGATTCTGGTGACATATAAGATCCGCACTTAGGACAGGTTTTAGGCTCAGCTCTCTCTGGATAGAAAGGTAGGGAATCTGCAGGCTCTATGTGATTGCATTTGCTACATACATAGAAAGGAAGGGGTGTGCCAAATACTCTATCTCTGCTTATTATCCAGTCCCAATCCAGATTGTTCAGCCAATCTATGTAATGATATATCCCGAACTCTGGGGTCCATCTGATTGATTTAGCAACCTCTATAAGCTTATCTCTGTGTTTCCTCAGAGATGCAAACCATTCATAAGAATATATTAACTCAACAGGGTTTTTGCACCTGTCATGGACTTTAACTATCTTCTTATACCTCTGCTCTCTGACAATAGCCCCAAGTCTCTTCAGATCCTCTACTATTCTCTCTCTGGCACTCTGAGTATCTAATCCATCGTAGTTGCTGTTCTTGAGTTTCCCATGTTTGTCAATTCCCTCTATAACAGGTAGATTGTGTCTCTTCTGCCATACTAGATCTTGATAGTCACCGTACGTACATACCATTACTGCACCTGTACCAAACTCTGGTATTACGTCCTGATCAGCGATTATAGGAACCTCTCGATTGTAGATAGGCAGGATCGCAGTCTTACCTACAGATGATCTATATCTCTCGTCTTCAGGATGTACCATCACAGCGACACATGCATGTAGGAGCTCTGGTCTTGTAGTTGAGATCTTTACAGTACCAAAATCAATATCATACAGAACTGCATCGAAATCCCTATCCTCGAGTTCTGCCTTTGCTATTGCAGATTCGCAGTGTGGACACCACAGTACAGGATGATTGTCTCTGTATATATCACCTTGTTTCCACATCTGTATCACTGACTCCTGAACCATCCTATGGTATTCAGGGAGCATCGTTATGTACTCATGATTCCAATCTATCATATAACCCATCCTTCTCATTTGACTTTTCATCTTATCTATCATCTCATAACTCCATTCCACACATCTCTGTCTAAATTCCTCTCTAGGTAGATCTCTTCCATACTTGTTCTCGATCTTGATCTCGGTTGGAAATCCCTGTGCATCCCATCCCTGTGGATAGAACACAGTGTATCCTCTGAGCATCTTGTATCTTGCTATGAAATCAATATATGAATAACTAAGAATATGTCCCATGTGGAGAGTGCCTGAGGTGAATGGAGGGGGAGTGTCTATCGCTAGAATCTCTCTGTTAGGATCATACTTTCTAGGCTTACTCTCCCAGATAGCCTGCCACTTCTTTTCTATATCTTCAAACATATGTTAAAAACATAGGATAGGTTTAAAAAGAAATATTCAATATACCATACGTGATGATACATAGGTTTGCTGAGTTTATGATGACAGACTGGAGCACTGATTTAAAAGTGAAGTCTATAATATTTAATTGATGGGAAGATGTAAAAAATGTAGCATAGAGACAGAGGCACTGTACAGATGCCCCTACTGTGGAGAAGAATTCTGTTCCAAACATATAACTCCAACCATAGATGAATTCTCATACGGTCATAGGTGTATGCAATATATAAACAAAATGGAGGCAGTCAGCAGAGAGAGACCAATCCCAAAAATACCTAGATTCCCTAGCAGAGAACCCAAAGGAGAGGAAATAGATAAGGAGATAAAAGATCTATTCAAATATAGTGTACTGTTGATAGTTATGATATTAATTGTTATGATTGCCCTCAGGGTGTTAAGAGTTGTATGATCTCAGATAATTTGGATTTCTATATAAATAGGAAAATAAACATAATTGAAACATACACGAGAGGGGAGTTAGAGATAAATTACGGTGATCTAGTTGCTTTCGATAGATCTCTCGGTGATAGTCTAAAAAACGATCCTGATAAGTTTCTGGAAGTCCTCAGATCTAAGATATATGAAAGATTTCTGAATCTCAACCTAGGAGAAACAAGAGAACTCAACATCACTATCACAGGAGTAACTCCATATGTGATGATAAAAGATATAAGCAGTAAACATGAGGGGAAGGCAATATCGTTCTATGGACTGATCGTTAGGAGATCAGAGATAGAACCTATGGTAGAGATGAACAGATATATATGCATGTCCTGTAACAGAGATTTCACAGTAGCTGCACAGCAGAAATCTCCAGGTAAATGTATATACTGTAATAGCAAGAGAATACAACTAGCTAGTAGTACGAAGAGAGATGTACAGTATCTTGATATTCAAGAACTTATTGAGAGAACAGAACCTGGTGTACCTGCACCGAAGGTGAAATGCATAGTAACAGGATCGATGATAAATACAGTATTACCAGGTGAAATAGTTGAGATCACTGGAGTTCTAAGGTTGATACAGACACAAACTAAGAGGAATACAAATCTATCTAAGCTGATAGAAATAAAAGGTATAAGGAAGATGCAGACTGACTTCAATTCAATCCAGTTGAACGAGAAGGATAGGGAAGAGATCTTGAGATTCAGTAGAGATCCAGATGCCCTGTATAAATTCGCCACAATGGTATTTCCAGACATATACGGATATGAAGATGTGAAGAGAGCTATCATACTTCAGCTGATTGGTGGGAACAGGAAGAGAACCAGAGCAGGAACTAGATTGAGACCAAACATACATATACTTCTCATAGGAGATCCTGGGATTGCAAAGTCTAGGATCCTACAGCAAGTTGCAAAGATCTCCCCAAAAGCAATCTATGTCAGTGGTAAGTCTGCATCCGGAGTCGGACTCACAGCAACAGTGGAAAAAGACGAATACGTAGGATGGACTCTGAAGGCAGGGGCTGCAGTACTTGCATCAGGAGGTGTTGTTGCAATAGACGAATTTGACAAATTAGATGATGAAGAGAAAAGTGCTCTACATGAGGTTATGGAGTCTGGAACTGTATCAATTGCCAAAGCAGGAATAGTGGCAACTCTGGTTGCAGACACTACTATACTCGCTGCTGCCAATCCAAAGTATGGTAGATTCAGTCTGAAGAAGAGAATCATAGATCAATTCAATATCCCTCCAAGTCTGCTGACCAGATTTGATCTGATATTTCCACTAGTGGATGAGGTGAATCCAGCCAGTGATGAGAAATTAGCAGATGCAATTCTTAGTATGCACAAAACAGCAGGATTCTACGAATATGACCCTAGTTTTCTAAGGAAATACATCAGCTATGCACGCAGGCAGAACCCTAGACTCACAGACGGAGCAATTGAGAGAATAAAAAGATACTACATCACACTCAGAGAGGAAGGAGCTAGCAAGGGGAATGTAGCAATAACCCCAAGATATCTTGAGGGTATGATCAGACTGGCTGAAGCACATGCCAAATTCAGGATGAGTGATAGAGTTGATGTTGTAGATGCAGATGTTGGGATAGGTTTGATGAAGAAGGTTATTGAATCTGTTCTGAAGGATCCTGAAACAGGTGAGGTGAGTGTTGATACTATAATGACAGGGATGACCTATGGGAAGAGAGCAAAGATAGAGACTGTATATAATATTATCAAAGAACTCTTCCAGAAAGAAGGAATAGCCCTGAAGAGGAAGGTGAGAGAGATAGCCCAACAGAGAGGTGTAACAAGTGACCTGGAGTTTGAAGATATTATAACAACTCTGATCAACCAAGGAGATATCTTCCAGAGAGATTCTGGGGAGAATGCTGGTTATGGAATCGTAGAATAGATCAGATGAATTTTACCTCTACCCCATACCTATTTCCAAAATCTCTAACATACTCTCTCTGAGATGCATCCAGAGATTTCTTTGCAACTATTATTCCATCAACATTCTCCACAGTCCTCTGGAGTGCCTGCAGGAACATCTCATCTCTGAATCCTTCCTGTTGATACCTAGCCAGAAGATGCGAGAATGCTATATCGTTCTGGAGAGAGTATCTATTTATCTTGGGAACATAATGCGTTCCGTCTATTCCGAAGTACACATCGAATTCATCGTTACTGTCGATTGCTCTGAGAACTGCATTTGCTACTATCTTAGCTGCCTCTACATCTCTCCAGTACCTCTCATCACTCCCCAGCTCTACGAACATCACAGGCTTGTTGAAGTATGGTCCGTGATGATCTACCTCATATGTGATCTCAAATCCTCTCTCTCTTAGAGGTAGATAGTTCTTGAGTATCTGTAGCATCTTAGATGGATAGCTGTAACACAGAGAACTATCCCTCCCTCCTAGATCAGCTCTTCCCCAATTACCAGGCACATGCACTGTTGCACTAGGTATTCCTGATTTTGATGAGTGAGAGCTCAGAACTATATAATAATCACGATCCGTATCTGGTGGAGTGAAATGGGTTATCGAATCATTCACATCTATCATATCTATAGAATCACCTATTGCATCTGCAAGGGTCTTGCTAGCAACGTTACTGGAACTGTATATTAGAATTGGTCTCATTTCAATCTTCTCCTCTCCATATTCATAGGAGCATCTGCATTGATCTTAAGGAGTTGCTTGATTGTCTTTGCAAAATCTACCGTTACACTCTGTTCACCATGCATAGTATATACCTTCCTAGGAGGATTTCTGATTGCTCTGAGCCACTCTAGGAGTTGATTCATATCGCTGTGTCCAGAGAAACCATCTATAGTAACCACTTCCATCTGGAGATCATACTCTCTGTAATCATCCCCATCTCTCAGTACAACCTTCCTACTGCCGCTCTGTATTCTACTGCCCAGAGTCCCAGGGGATTGATACCCTACAAATATCAGACAGGAATTTTTATCATCAGATAGTAATTTCAGATACTCCAGAACAGGCCCTCCATTCATCATGCCTGCTGTTGCTATTATTATTGATGGTTCTTTCAAGATCTCCTCCTTGGTCTTACCATTAGTAGTCTTCAGATATTCCCACTCAAAAGGAGATCTGTTCTCTAAGATCATAGACATTATGTTCGAATTAAGATATTCGATATATTGGCTGTGGAGAGATGATGCCTCTTTGATCATACCATCTATATACACAGGAATGTTCCAATCTGGATCAGCGTTACTGAATAATGTTAATAGTATCTCCTGACTCCTACCTATTGCAAATGCAGGTATGAGGACCTTTCCTCCTCTCTGTATCACCTCTCTGACTTTCGATATCAGATCCTGCTCTGCCTGAGCTCTCGATGGTAACACTCTATTACCATACGTAGATTCTATGATTACTGTGTTTGCGATTGGATATTTATCATGCGCAGGATCGAACAGTTGTGTTTGGCCATATTTTATGTCTCCAGAATATAGAAATACAAACTTATCAGCTACGTTCAGATGGACAGATGCACTACCCAGAACATGCCCCGCATTATAGAAGGTAAGTTTGACATCTTTGCTCACATCAGTAGTCTGTCCATAATCCAGGAGAACAGTGTGATCTATCATTGTTCTGATATCTCTCATAGAGTAAAGGAAATCTCTGTTTTCTGACCTCTCTGCAAGATTCAGGTAGTCTAGCTGTATCAGTACAGATAGCTCTAGGGTTGGTGGAGTCATGTATATAGGTCCGTCATAACCCATCTTGTAGAGATACGGAATTGCAGCCACATGATCTGCATGTGCATGAGATACTATTATACCATCTATATCATTCAGAGAGTTTAGCATATAGAACATTGGTAATTCGTCTTGAGGTGTAGGTGGTGCAGGATGTATACCTGCATCTATCAAGAACTTAGAGTTCTTTGTTTCAAACAACATACTCGTTCTACCTACCTCCTGAAATCCACCTAGCATTGTAACTGTAATGTAAGATATGGAATCAACTCTCTCAGCTATCTTAGATCCAACTTTCTTCAGAACCCTCTCTACATCTCTCTCGTATTTGTTCCTGAACATACTCTTAGTAAATCCTGAATCTATACTGGGAGATCTCTCAAATATCGGATACCATCCTGTCGATAGAACAATCTGATCTGTGTATCTGTTAGATACTTCAAGAACATTCAGATGCTTCATTTTGATATATACCTCACCAAATGTATCTGAGAACACCATGTCATCGATCTGATACCTAGATAGTATGTTCTTTATAGTAGTCTCAGCTGTCTCTGGATCGAGCCTGTTCAGATATCTTATATATATCCTCTTCTTATATCTCTTGATAATATCTATCAATCTGTTCTGATCGAACTGAATATACTTATCCAAGTACACATATATACCTGTGATATAATCTTTTATCTTGGGATTTACTCCAAATAGATCTTTCAATTCATCTCTGATCTGGTCTATTAACATGAATATTATTCTTCAAGCTTCTCGAAGTATGTTATAGGTATTTTGAATTCATCATAGGATTTTATTCTCCCCTGTTTCATATATATCTCTCTGGCCAACAGCCAGAAGAACAGAGCAATACTCTTCCTACCTCTGTTGTTCATAGGTATATAATCCTCTAAACCCGTAGGGTCATTATCGGTATCTACCAACCCATACACAGGAATTTTCATCTTCTGTGCATCTCTAATCGCAACTCTCTCACTGTTTGGATCACACACAAGAATTACCTCAGGTTCCGTGAAGTATGAAATCTTGGGATTAGTGAATGATCCAGGTATGTATCTACCTATCACCACCTTTGTATCTGGGAAGAGTTTCTGGAATTTGCTGACTGCTATCTTGGCATAGTATCTAGAAGCCACTATCATGAGTTTAGATAGATCTATCTTTGAGAGCCGAGATATAAGTCTATGCATGGATTCGTCTATTTTGCCTATATCTATTATATATACCCCATCCTTCCTCCTCCTAGCAATAAAGTTCTTTGCCTTACCTAACTTTGTCTTTGCACCTATATGTATTCCACTATCGATATACACCTCTTCGCTCACTAGCATCATCTCACCTCCTCATCAACATACTCATTGATCAATATCGATCTATCCTCCACACCCTCAAATCCTAGGAAGTGTCTTCTACAGCAATATCTCTTTACATCCAGACTATCTAGTATATTCCCTCTGTCTATACCTTTGTTTAACATATAGACATACTCTCTGTACAGATGTCCAATCACCTTGCCACAGGTTATACATCTGATAGGGAATTTGTTCATTTGATCACCTGTAGGATTTCTGGAATTTTGCTCTTGCTTTTCTTCTTCTATCCTTCTTAGGCTCTACTCTTCTTATATCTTCCTTCAGAATGGAACTATCAAAAACATTCCTCTTCAGCTCTGGATCTATTTTCACCAAACCTCTCGCTATTCCAGTAACAACTGCCTGTAGCTGACCTATCTTACCTCCTCCTCTAACATTCACTATTATATCAAAGTTTTTCATCGTCTTGGCCAGCCTATCGAAAACAGAATTAAAGTACATCTGATCGAATGGAGAGTTGAAATATACTTTCCAATCCAATCCATTCACCAGTATCTTACCCTCACCTTTGCTCTTTATGTAAACTCTTGCAATTGCTCTCTTCCTCTTCCCTCTACTCTGAAATATTTGGATGTTTCCTCTCTTTGAAGATGTTATCTTCCTCCTAGTTTCAGCCATGGTTCCACCCTAGTCTCCTACACAGATCCTCTATGTAAATATGAGGTTTACCAAAGTCCTTCATCTCTGCATCCTCAAATCTCAGTCCCTGTAAGCCCTGAGGATTACCTAACAGAACCTTTAGTCTTCTGAATGCCTGTCTGCCTATAAACTTCTTTCTCGGTAACATCC
This sequence comes from Microcaldota archaeon, assembly GCA_025058915.1. Lineage (GTDB taxonomy): Archaea > Micrarchaeota > Micrarchaeia > Anstonellales > J096 > JAADEL01. The sequence goes on from JANXEC010000006.1 coordinate 11,148, forward strand.
CTCTTATCATCCTTCTAACCAAGAGATGGGGTACTCTTGGGTAATGAGGAGAATGTTCTGGATTTGCTTTGTTCCTCCAGGATCGTCTCATCTTGAATTTAGATATTATATAGTCTGGATTGCCGTTCAGTATAAATCTCTCTGCATTCACTATTATCACCTCCTCCCCTCTTATTAACATCTTTGCAACTCTAGATGCAACACGTCCAAATATCATATCTCTTGCATCTATCACTACCATAATCTCACCTTATGATCATAAGGTCTGAGGGTTTTATACCATCAATATTCTTCAGGAACTCTTCCATATAGATGAACTCACCTCCTCCTCTCTTTATCATCTCTATCGCTCCTCTAGATGCATCCACAGCAACCACCTTTGCCTTGTGCTTTAGAGTCTCTCCACCTAGGAGTTTACCTGGGATTATAACTATCTTTCCTTCTCTGTAATATCTGTTCACCTTCTCGATGCTAACAACTACTCTTCTCCTTCTAGATCTATCTACTATCTCCAACACTGCTCTCCAGAAGGGTTGTTTTATTCTCCTCAACATTCCCACAGTGTTATTCCAGAGAGGGTTTTCAAACTCCGTATGCTTCATATGATCTCAATTCTTATCATGTATATATTTTTAAATAGCTTTCTATGTCACCAATGCTAGAAATATCATATACATCAGAACCAATATCACTCCATCCTCTCTATAAACCTCTCTATCTAGATACAGAAGTATGAGTATCACTGTAGACAATATCAGGAACAGCCAACTGATCTCAGTAGCACTAGAGTTGATAGATATATAATTAGGATTACCAATATCATAAGCAATCATACTTAGCCCAAGTATCATCAATGTATTGAAGATGTTACTGCCTATGATGTTCCCTATCATCATATCCTGACCTTCTCCTCTCTTAGCGATTATAATAGTTGTTATGAGCTCAGGTAAGGAAGTACCTACTGCAAGAGCTATCAAACTGATCAGATCAAGTCCTATGTTCAGAACCTCTGCACTTGCCTTGAGATATTTGATTGTATAGTCTGCACTAACAGCAAGCACCAGGAGACTGATAACAACCAATAAATAGTCAACAACACTAACTGTCCCCGTATCTTTTGCATTATGTATTTGATTCCTGTAGTTTATGTAGAAATATACTATAAACATTGCTATTGGAAATAATCCTGCTGCTGGATTTACAGGAGCCTTCAGGAAGAGGATAATCGGAATTGCAGCACTTATAAACAGATATAGACTCTCTGTCTTGAGAAGATTGGTTTTTACAACTATCTTACCCCCTCCAACAAACACCATACCCAAACCAAATATCAGAAGTATATTAGCTATATTCGATCCAACGAGATTGAAGTAAGATATATCAAAATTACCGCTGAAAGAAGCATATATTGAAGTAACCAATTCCGGCGTAGATGTACCAAACCCTATCAGTATTACCCCTATCAAGTAATCTGACAACCCTAATGATCTCCCTATCTTGCTAGCAGTCTCTATGAAAGTGTTAGAGGACAATACAAGTATAGATAGGAACAGGAAGAACAGAGATATTACAATATGTTCTGAGCCAGTGATATACAGAATCAGGCTAGATAGTAGAGATAGAGCTATGAATGTTATCAATACGTAATCTTTCATAAATTCCTCTATATCATAAATAGAAATAACTTTAAATAAATATCCTAAGAGTATCACTTGTGAGAGTGTATTTTGAAACATATGGATGTACCTTGAATCAATCCGATACAGAGGTGATGAAGAGTATTACAAAGCATCAGGTAGTTGATAATGAAAATGAGGCTGATGTGATCGTAATCAACACATGCGGAGTGAAAGGATCTACTGAGGCAAAGATACTCAGTAGGTTGGATGAACTGAAGGCACAAGGTAGGAAAGTGATACTAGCAGGGTGTCTTACCTCAAACCCTAAGATACTTAGGAGATATCAGGTATCTATATCACCATCATCAATCAATCTTATAGACGAAGCCATAGATGCATGCCTAAAAGGAGAGTCGAAATTCATCAACAAACTGAGTCGAAGAGGGAACATACCAAGAAAATTCAATCCTCCAATCGCCAAGATTCCGATACAGCAGGGCTGCCTGTCGTACTGTCACTTCTGTTTCACAAAACTAGCAAGAAAATATCAGAGTCTAAGCATAGGTGAAGTGCTGAGATGGATAGGTGCAGCTATATACGATGGATGCAAAGAACTAGAACTCACAGGAACAGATCTAGGGAGTTATGGGAGAGACGTGGGATCAAACCTAGTGGAACTCCTGAATACAATTCTCAACATATCTGCTGATTTTAGAATCAGACTAGGTATGTCAAGTCCGCATTACTTCAGGAACATGATAGATGGATTGTTAGAGATGTACCAGGATAGAAGAATATATAAATTTGCACATCTCTCTGTCCAGAGTGGTAGTGAGAGAGTCGTCAGAGAGATGAACAGGTCTCATACTGTGGAGGATTGGATATATGTGAAAGACAGATTCCGGGAGAAGTTTGGAGATGAATTCACTATTGCAACAGATATAATAGTCGGATATCCTACAGAGACTGAAGATGATTTTGAACAGACTCTCAAGTTGATCGAGACACACAGACCTGATATTGTAAATTTATCAAAATTCACTCCAAGACCTGGTACATATGCTGCGAACCTAAGACAATTACCATCAGAAGTAGTCAAAAGGAGATCGGTGACTGCAAACTCAGTAATAAAGAGAGTGGCTGCAGAGAACAATCAGAAACACATAGGCAAAGAGTATGTAGTGTTAGTTACAGAGAGGATGAAAGGTAGAACAGATTTCTACAGACAGGTTGTATTGGACAGAGATGTAGAACTAGGGAGATATGTAAAGGTATATATAGACTCTGCCAACCATACCAGTCTATTTGCCAGAGTCCTACCTGATCCTGTAGACTCTCCCCCTCCTTTTAACAATCTTGCTTAGATATGGGTCTTCTATAGCCCTATCAGCTAGTATCACTTCAAAATATTTATATTTTCCATCCTCCCCTACCCAATACGAACCTATCACCTCTGCGTTCGTATGTTGTCTGTTAGCTCTCTGCTCAGCGATTCTCTTTAGACTCAGACCAGGGGAGATGTATCTGAAGTAATTTCCTGGTTTTCTACCTGCCTTTGGGTTTCTCCTGACCCTATTACCCTTTGCAACTCTAACTCTGACTACAAACACACCCTGTTTTGCTCTGTATCCTAAGGACCTTGCTCTAGCTGGATTGGATGGTTTGTCGATTCTAACTATTGCAGGTTGATCTCTCCACTCAGCCAATCTCTTCCTATATTCCTCACTCCTCTCATGGTATGATTCCTGGAAATTCCTCTGTATTATTCCATATGGCATATCAATCACCTAGTATTTTACTTAAATCTCCATTAGCCTTTTTAAATAATGCATATGCCTCCTCCCTACTGACTCCTTTCATAGAACATATTAGATCTAGTTCATCATCTTTAGGTTCCAGCTCCTCTCTCTCACAGACTATCATGTAACTAGTTTGATTCTGAAGCACTATCTTGGTTATTTGAGCATTCACTAATGAAATATATCTATCGTCTCTCTGTATAACCACTCTAGGAGAGGTTATGGTCTCAACCTTCCCTCCCATACTCCTTATCATGTTAGCTAGCTGTCTTGGATCGATCTTCATATCTCAAATTTCTTGATGAGAAAATAATCAATAGGGTTTATTCTGTTCAGCTCCTTGTATATGCGATTGACTATACTATCATCAATCAGTGAATTCACAAACTCGGGGAAGGTCTTCGTCTTCAACTCATTAATCATCTCCGTCTCTAGCTTCTTCCTCAGATTCCTCTTCACAGTAGCAGATACTCTATCTGATGCTACCAGGAAGGTTTTCACTGCTATCTCCTTCCCATCCTTGAGTTTGATCCTCTGGAAGTGATGTATAACAGTCTTCCTGGACCTTGCAAGGTTCTTCAGATAGGATAGAGCTATCTCAAAACCAACCACTTCAGACTGAACCTGAGTGCCTCTCACAGCAACTGTTCTGAATATCAGGGTTGAATAGAGAGATTTCTCGTCCATTTTCTGAATTATATCTGCAAGACTGACTCTGATAGTTCTATTAGGTAGATTGGATTCATCGTGGGATATTATGCTACCTAGAATTGAGTTCTTAGTGTTCAGATAGTCTGGAACTACCACATCATACCATCTCTTGAGTTTCCATCTGTTTAGGTTCTTGTTATACATATCACTTCACCAGTAGCACTGCGGTCTCGAAGGAATATTTCCAATCAGCAGGTAACTTCCCTTCTCTCTTGTAATACTTAACCAATCTATGGATCTTTGATATGAGGTGTTTGTATTTCGTTTGATTATGTATATCCCCCTTGTGGTTCTGGAGATGTTGATGCATTCTCACTGCCTTCTTTAGCAGAGCAAGAAGATCCTCGGGCAATCCTGCCAAACCATTCTCCTTCAGGACTTTCCCTAATCTCTTACCGAATACAGCTCTGATAGATGGAACTCCGTACAGATCTCTGAGTATCATACCTATCATTGATGGAGTGTATCTCTGTTTTGCCAGTTTCAATATTATCTGCTCTACCTCCTGTTTGCTCAGGGTCTGCCACTCTGGAACCTCCCATCTCTTCGGATGTTTAGATCTGCTATGTCCATGTTTACCTGAATGTAACCTTGCCATAACTATCCCCTTTATTTTCTCCTAAGATCCATTTAAAAATCTATCTAATATACTGCTTTGTAGCCTCCCTATCAAGTCTCTCGTATTCCTTTATCAGTTCATTCTGTCTCTGATCTATATCCGTTATGATCTTATCTATCTCCTGAAAGTTCACTCTGAATTTGAATAATTCATCTAATTTCCTTATCATTGTCCTCGCAGCATGAACATCACTGCTATCTGGTTTGGTAACTGTCTTTAACACTATTATTCCATCCATCCCTGCATGTTCTGCCATAATAGGGAGTAGAGCCAACACCCCCACCACATTACCAACAACAGCAGCACCTGGTTTGAACATGTCTCTGAATTTATCCAAGATCTCTTTTTTGTGAGAGAACATGAATATTTCATCAGAAGTCTCGCCATGATTAGCATACCCACCTATCCCAATCACATACTCCGGATTATATTTCTTCTTTAGCATCTCCAGGACATGTTTCAGATATCTGTACGGATTGTTGGGTTGGTTCTCCCCAACTAATATCATAGTAGATGTATCTTTAGAATAATAGATCTTCGTAGAGTATGTACTCACCAATCCTTCTCCTACAATCAACGCTCTGGCAGGTGTGAATGTAGATGAAAGTATCTCACCGATCAACCTGAAATTTGAATTCCTTGCTATGTAATCAGTTGTTATCAGTCCTATCAATCCAACTCCAGGAAATCCCATTATGACTCTCTTCACCTTTCCCCTTATCTTGGAATGTTGTATGTATATTTCCATAATCTACTATGAACATATGTTGATTTAAAAATATGCCCGAACATTTTTACATGAGATTGATCATAAACAGAGATAGAGGATATTTCAGAGTGAAACATTTCAATCTAGACTTGGTTATAACATCAGATAGAGATCCTAATAATATATTGTATGTGAATCAACCATTGAAACACTCCTCTAGAGAGGTTTGGTATAAAGTAGATATACCATACTCCAAAATATCAATTTTTCTAACTTCTCCAGAGCCAATCATGTTAGATGGAAATTATCACACTCCAGAGTTCTTCCGTCTTGATAGATTGCCTGAGAACGACAGATACTCAAGAGCTTTGTTAACAGGAAAAATAGGGATAGAATTGGAGACACAGGGATACTCTGAAGATATCAAGATGATTGAAAACAGATACATCCAGCGATTGAGAATTGCAGAGACATCAGAAGAACCAGAGTTTAACATGTTCCTAGATTACGGCTCCAGAGAGATCAAAATACTCAGTAAAGACAGAAATACCATAAATATCCTAAAGAGAATAGCCGAAGGTATTATAATATACTATAGCAAACTGCACTTATACACAAACTCCAGAGATGATTCTGTTAGGAAGAATCTGAACTCTCTAACGAAACATGAACTTACTAAAAAGATACTCGAACATAGTCTCTCCTCTGAACTGGAATTTGTTAGATCTATCACAAGAGAGCGTAATAGACTATGGTTACTGCCGATCGGTTACGATGCATCTCTAGAATATGGATTGTTATACTCAAAAAATCTACTCTAGATCCCTCAACCCTAGCAACTCCTTAAGCTCTCTGTATCGATTTCTTATAGTAACCTCTGTTACATGTGCCTCCTCTGCAACCTCTTTCTGAGTCTTTCTCTCTCCCTTCTCTAGAGCTGCTATATATAATGCTGCTGCAGCAATACCTGTAGGACCTCTCCCTGACAGCATTCCATTTGCCATTGCTGCTCTCACTATTTCCTTTGCTCTCTCCTGAACCTCCTCGCTGAGTTGTAGATTCGATGCAAATCTAGGTATATATATCTCCGGACTAGCAAATGGTACCTTCAGATTCAACTCTCTCTTGATGAACCTATATGCTCTCCCTATATCTTTCTTGTCCGTATTTGTTATCTGAACAATATCCTCTAGAGTCTTAGGTATACCTTCCTTTCTACACACAGCATACACAACAGCAGCAACAACACTCTCTATCAATCTACCTCTTATTAGATGTCTCCTCACTGCCTCTTTGTATATATATGCAGCCTTCTCTGCAACACTCCTAGGTAATTGTAGTCTGTCAACTATCTTCTCTAGTTCTTGCAATGCTGTTGCTATGTTTCTCTCATGAGATGATGCCATACTGATCCTCTTGTGCCATTTCCTCATTCTGCTGAGTGTTGCCTGATTCTTTACAGCTATCTTCACACCTCTACTATCTTTATTCGATAGATCTATCTCTGTTGTCAATCCCTTGTTAGGTTTCATCATCGATATTGGTCCTCCTGTTCTTGCTCTCCTATTCCTCTGATCTGAATCAAATGCTCTCCACTCTGGTCCATAATCCACCAGATCTTCGTGTATTATGTTTCCGCATTTATTGCATATTAATTCAGAGGTTTCTGGTTCTACAGATATGTCTGTACTACCACATTCTGGACATACGAGTGCATTTTCATCAACCTTCCTCTCTCTGCGTTCATCTGCCATAACCATCACCTTTTTAAATCTTTCATGTTTTATACATCAAACATATATTTAAAGTTTTTGTTTTTAAGTTAATTATGAAATTGGCTGTTTTGATATTACTATTTGTATCAGGATGCGTTGAGCAAGAAATACAAGTAGAACCCACTGAGAGAATCGAGGAACCTAGAGCCCTTCTAGAGATCACTAGGCTAAATAACGAATATGAGATAGAATACATAGGCTCATTCTTCGTTCAGAACAGTGGATATTACATAACTCTAAAATCTATCTCCAGAAAGAGATCTATAAAATACGAGAACGAAGTGTTCAAGATGGCTGATGGGGAACTCCTAGAGACAGTAATTATAGTTAGAAAATCCGAAAAACCTAACTACCAGATAGATCTTACCAAGTATACATTTTACCTAGCAGTATGTGATGGCAATAAGTGTTATGATAGTTTTATCAAGAGCAAGAAATATCATGATAGGACAGAGTTCACATACATAACACCCCTACCTCCTAAAACCAACATAACTAGAATCTATACAGGTATTCTATTCTACACAGGAGGATGGCTCTCGTCAGATTCATCCCGATCTGCATTGATAGCTGAGATAGACCCTAGACTGGTTGGATAAGCTTTGCCCTGTTCTGTAGTATCAGAAACACCCCTAGATCTCCCCTAACTCTATAGGCGCTATCTCTCTTCAACTCATAACCATACTTCTCTGATCTGAAATCCTCAAGCATCCTTATCTTAATATCAATATCCTCGAATAGCACGGCATCATACCAAGGATCGAAGCTATCTAGAGATTGAATGTTCAGTATCTTGGCCTGAAATCCTGTGTCTCCATGTATTGAATTCTCCATGCGTAAGAGTTTTGTCTGATCGAGTGTAACATTATTGTCTAAGGACACTCTGAACCTAGCCCTCTCTACAGCTAATGCAAGAGTCTGATTATCAACTTTAGACCATTCTCCTAAATATATCATAGGATCTGATATGATGTTCCTAAGCTCCCTCACTATTCTAATCTGCATTCTATTCTTGAGGTTCTCAAACTTAGGACCTAATACTCTGTTGTTGATCCTAGTCAAACCAAATATCTCTTCTGAAATCTCTGCTAAAGTGATATAATTCAGTATCTCAGCCCTGGAGTCTCTGTCAAGTCTGGTAACCCAGTCATCCCTCACATGTATATGAAAACCTCTGTTCCCAGAATAATTAATTGTTATATCCTGAAATCCGAACTCAGATCTGAAAATATCATATAACTCAAATATATCTGGTATCATGTTTTTTATCCTGTCTAGACTCTCATCTATATCTATCACAAAATCCCCTCTTACGTATCCTTTCTCCTCCATTGGCCTATCAGGATTGAGGTAATATGCCGATGAATA
>JANXEC010000070.1 GCA_025058915.1 Microcaldota archaeon
GCTTGATTGTTCTGAGTTGTTTCAGGAATACTACCTTGTGTTCCATCAGCATCTGACTCTGATTCAGGTTGTTGAGATTGCCTTGGATAATTATTTTGACCGTTCGTTGTAGTTATAATATTTTGAGTTGGATTACTTCTACTACCAGAATCTTGCTGATTGATTTGATTCTCTCTGTTAGAAGTGTTTTCAAGAGTATTTTGTTGTGTGGAATTATTAGGAAGTTGAATTTCAGTCTGATTAGTTGATTGGTTCTGATTGATTGTTTGATTCTGAGTCGATTGATTTACGTTTGTATCTGTTGTATTATTGTTCTGGTTTGGTAAATCTATAGTTTGATTGTGCGTAGATTGTTGAGTAGATCCTTCGTTTGTCTGATCAGTTGTTGTATCAGATTGAGATTGGTTTCCTTGAGATGATGATTGATCGTTCTGATCTTGATTAGATCCTTGATTAGATCTAGTTTCTCTGATATAAAATCCCACTTCAACGTTTCTCAGATTTGTTGAGTCATTACACGTTATGTTGAGATGATAATTTCCGTCACTGAAGAATAATATAGTGGAATAATTATCCGGATTATTCAATTGTATGATGTTTGAATAGGATATAGGTCCTGTTATATTATAGCTACATGTAATAGTAGTAGCAAAATCATCACTTACTTCAAAATTCAGAAGTCTATATCCTTCTGTATAACTAGATCCATCAATAGGCCAAATTACATTTATAATAAGTCCTACAAAGTCTACATATGCAGAGTAAGGCC
>JANXEC010000071.1 GCA_025058915.1 Microcaldota archaeon
AGAGAAAATAAAAAGTCTGGAGGAACGAAAGAGAAAATTAGAGAAATCCCAGGAGCAGCATTCATCATTCAATATGGATAACCAAGAAGAAGAGAAAATAAAAAGTCTGGAGGAACAAAAGATAGAATTGGAAGAATTCCAGAGAGATTATCTATTCAATGATGCAAGAGATCCACAAGAGATATACAGATGGATTGCAGATAATTGGGTAAAATTCATACCTCCAGGAGAATCAGATAGATACATGAGAATGTTTTATGATTATTATCAAGAAAATGCTCAATTCGATTCCGCAAGAGGGATTATTCCTGGAGCAGTGCCTCTTGTATCAAATACGATCTCAGATATCATGAACAACCCTAATGTACCTCATGAACTTAAGTCAAGAATCCTCTCATTCATGATGAGAAACCCTCTCATTGACATCACTTCTTTCGATATGCTAGAACTTCCTGTATCACCAGTTTATGAAATTGATATCAACGAATTACAGGAGTATCTCAGAGATACACTTTCAGAACTAGAGGGTAAAGATTTTAGAGTTATTAATGTAACTCAACAAAATCATAGAATATTTGCTGAGATAGAGATGAATGAAGATGGTTCTAAGAAGAAAACCACGATAGAGATAGATAGAGAGAAGATCTTTGAATACAGAAGGAACAAATTCCTGGAACAGTATCTTAGAAATAATTCAGATCTTGGAGACAATGACTTCCGAGTCGTAGCATCTGAGATGAAT
>JANXEC010000007.1 GCA_025058915.1 Microcaldota archaeon
CTCTGGTCTAAGAGAGAAATAGAAGATGCAATAACAACCCCAGATGATAGGATTCAGGAGAAAATGAAGATGTTTGAAGAATTAGGGATTGAGGTAAATCGAAAGAATTGGATATTGAATTTATCAATCGAAACTATTAGAAACAGATACAGCCGATTGAAAGAATTGGGCTTGGATCCAGAGGAATATAAAAACAGAATAGGATATACAGAGAAGAGGTTAGAATTTCTGGAACATCTATCACTCATATTGTTCCCTGAAGCAGCTAATTCTACTGAGGCCATTCAAAAAATGAAAGAGGAATTCTCAAAGACATATCCTGACAAAATCATTTTGAACTATAACAAAATTATAAGAAGACTCAAGCTGTTAGAAAATACCAGAACAGTAGATGAAATAAGAGAATATTTGAAAAAATATCCAGGATACCTAATAGCTCAAGTAGATGATCCAGATGTATATGCAAACATGTGTGATAGAAAAAAGGTCAAAGAAGATACGAAGATCTCGAAGGAACAGCAGATAGAAGAGAGGAGGAATAGAAAGAAGAGGATTCTTGAAAAAGAACTAGGAACTGAACGAATCCCTAAATACTTGCTAAGAATCGGAGAACAGGAATTAATTGAAAGAATCGAATTCATAAAGAAGAGAATGGGTCTAGAACCAAAGCCATCTCAAATATTCAATATGGGCAAAAAACGCAGAGAGCAGATCATGTCTGACGAATGATTTTATTCCTGTGACTCCTTCATTATTTATTTCCCCGTTCCTATCGGTTGTATATCTGATATCTTGATCTTTATCCCTGAAATCAGTCTGTTCAAGATATTTCTAACCTGTACAATCTTATTATCGCCATTATATGAATAATATTATACTAGAATTTATATTCCATTCAGCATTAACCTGAGAGCTATCATTTATTATCGACAGATGATTAGAGAGTAAATTGATATTCATAACCATTCTCCTACCAATGGTCATGAAACCAGCTACTATGTATGATTGGTTTGATAATATATTATGAAAAGAGCTCGAGGAGAGTATGTTGAACTGATCAGCTAGGATAGTAGAGTTCTCTACAGTACCGCCGTTAACTATAGAAATGATAAACCATTCAAAGTCACATTTGCAAGAACTCTGCTATTCAGAAAGAGATTCTTGTTTCCAACATAGTTGATAGTGGTTTGATTTCCTATTATGTTGAATACTGGATTGAAAGTTATGTTCACACAACTAGAATACAACAAGCATTTACGAATTGTACATAATTATTCACACTACATTGACTTGCAAATGTAACTCTGAAAAAATTTAAAAACTATGCTCCGACCGGGATTCGAACCCGGGTCGCCAGCGTGAGAGGCTGGCATCCTGGACCACTAGACGATCGGAGCTAATCTATATCAGGAAAAAGACTTTAAAAAGATTGATGCTCAGCCCTCCTTATCATCTCTCTGATAGATAACATCAGTCTGTCTAGATCGTCTTCTAATATCGTAAATCCTCCTGCTCCCTCATGCCCTCCACCCTCCCAGTCCCTGTTGTTGGATATTATTTCGTTTATTATCTGACCTACATTCACGGTTCTGCTTCTGATACTGACCTTCAATATTCCAGTCTGATCATCACTCACGCCTACTATTGTTTTGGTCTCACCTTCGCTCAGAATGCTCAGAACCACACCAAGAATGCTCGGATCTATTTTCCCTCTACCATCGATATATATTATATCTCTATCATATTCCATGTTCTCCTCTGCATATCTGATAGCATCTCTGAGATTTCTCTGATATTTCTTCCATATCCCCAATCCTTCCCTGAGACTGTCTCTTTTACCTAAAACAATCTCCATTCCAACTCTAGCCTTACCTTCTCTCCCAGTTGCATTCACTATGCTAGTTAGCTCATTCATGTCTATTTCTCTAAAGGATCTGAGAACGTATACATCTCCATATATATCATCTAGCATCCCTAGTTTAGAGGCTTTCTCCAGTACTGCCCTGAGGAATATAAATCTCTCCTGATGTGTTAGGCTCATGTAGTCTCTCCATTCCTCCCCTCTCTTCTGTTTTATGCCTAGCTTCGATATGAACCTGATTGCCTGTCTGTAGTCCACAGCAAAATCTCTGAACATATATCCTAACATCACAAACATAGGTCTTCTGTACTTTCCATACACCTTGAGATCTGTGGTTTTTATTACATCTCCATACCTCATCGCACTCTCTAGCAACTCTGCATTCGTTGATCTAAATGGGTACTGTCTATCGCCTATTGCCCCTAACAATCCAATTCCTTCACCTCTGTTTAGAACTATAGATGTAAGTCCTGATGATGAAATTCCTTTATCCCCATCTAGACCTATGAAGAAAGCATTCAGTAAATTGTTGTATTTATTCTCAATCCTTGGATCGTGATGATCTATTACTAATGCTTCACCCAGTTCCTCTATAGAATTTGTTCCAAGATCTAATACTATCTTCTCTGGTATCTCTCTGATTTCATCTATGTTGAACCTGTTTAGTCCTCTCAGGGTTATGATCTCTGGCTCTTTGCCTAGTTCTGTAAGATACTGTTTCATTATGGCCGCAGAGGAAATACCGTCTGTATCATAATGGTGTACTATCACAGGAGATTTGAAAGATTTTAATATCTCTCTAAATCTCTGGAATCTCTCCGTATATTCTGATTGCCACATCTCCCAATCTCCCTAACCTAAACACATCCATCCCATCACTGACATATAGAATAGCATTCCATCGATCTCTGCTGTTCAGTATCTCACTAGAGAACTTAGAGGATAGAACATCATTACCAGGACTGACGTTGTTGAATGCTGGTAGCAACAGCACATCTTCAAACTCTAGAAAACATATATATCTAGATGATCTGAACCTATTACTCAGATCTATCACTGGATGTTCGTGACCCATGATGATAAATCCACCTCTATCTACACTCTTGTGACCATGCACAATTACATAGTCTTTGTACTCCAAACTCTCCTGTACATTGATATCTTTGGTTAGTAGATCTATTCCAGTGTCATGATTGCCCTGTATTACGAATATTTCAGAGAATATCTCTTTCGATCTCCTGATAAAACCTCTCACTAGATCTATATCTCTGAAATTAAAAGTATGTTTAAGATCTCCAATTATCACAAGAGTATCAGTATCGTGCTTTGAACTCAGGATCTCTAGGTTTTTCAGTATTGGATCTGTGTTAACACCTTTCCTCAATCCAAGACTGTTCTCTATACCTATATGTAGATCTGCTACTAACAGATACTTGCCTAATACTGCTGCTCCAGATGGATCAAGCGTTATGTCTCTGATCTTCATGTTCTAGCATCTGTATGAGATCTAGAAGAAATCTTCTCTTATCTTTCACCTCTAACCTGTCTCCAGAATTCGAATTGTATATTACATTAAGTGCAAATGGAGATGGTCCTTGGAAGGATTTCACATATCTCCTCCTGTGTCTTAATTTCTCCATATAATCAATCGCCTGATCCACTCTGAAATCTATGTTCATGATTTCATTATATGTTTCATTTATAAAAACATTATCCCTATCATCGATCATACTCTCGAGAATCCTATTCGATACATTCAGCGGAGATACTCGGAGATCACTTGAGATGATTGCAAACATCCTCATGAGAACGTCTTTGAATTTCAGTGAGAAACGCTGGGTTTGAAACACTACCTCCTTGAGCCTTCTGAGAAATTCATCTCTATTCATATCTATCATGTACTCAAGATCGCTCTCCTCTAGATCATAACTCTCTGGTATAGCTATTATGAATCCATAATCACTCACAGCAACATACATGTCTTCTGTGATATTCTCTGCTATGTAATTCATATATGCCTTGGATATTGCTTCATTCACTCTCTTACCAGCAACGTAATGAAATAGATAGAGGTTCTTAGTATCTTCATACCAGTTCTCGATCAATAAATTTTCTGTATCAGGTACAATCCCTCTTGTGTATGTTTTCTGATATTCTATGTATTTTTTGATCTGCTCAGCATACTTCATCTCTGTCCCTAGATATTCTGATATCTCCTGAACTGACATTGATTGTGCGATCTTCCTGAATTTCTCTATCTCCAGAGCTATTTCGTAACTCAGAGGTAATGCCTCTGAGAACCAAGCAGGAATGTTTGGTTTGTCTCTATCTACCCTTTTCACGATTATAGTATCTCTGTGTGTCCCTACCATTCTGTATGGTTTCCCACTCAAAACAAATATATCACCTACTCTTATCTCTTTGGCATATTTCTCATCCAGAGACCCTATGTACCTATCTGTCTCCACCTCCTTCACAGGAATCTTTATGTCTTCAGATATTGTACCAGCATTCATATAGAATACCATTCTTGGTAGATTGGAGAGGATTCTGTTGTTGAATATACTGATCTTCTTTCTTATCATATCCTTATAGCCATCTTTGAGGGTGTCTACGAGTTTCATGTACAGATCATAGGATAGATCGCTGTATGGATAAGAAGATCTAACTATTTCGTAGAATTCATCTGGAGTGTAGGGAACTGGTTGGTATCCAACAGAAATAATATGTTGTGCTAGAACATCAAGACTGTTCTTAGGGATGCTGATAGTATCATATCTACGCTGGTATATCATTCTATTGATCACGAGATTCTCCAAGAATACATCAAGATCAGTTGCTAGGAACAATCCCCTACTGGTCTGACCGAGGTTATGACCAGCTCTACCTATTCTCTGTAATGCCCTTGCAGAACTCTTCGGAGAATTCAGAAGTATCACAAGCGAGATATCTCCTATGTCTATCCCTAACTCTAGACTGGTAGATGAGAATATTCCTTTCAGCTCTCCATTCTTCATCATCCTCTCAACTGTTAATCTCTCCTCTCTGCTTAGACTAGAGTGATGTATCCCTATTTGATAATTGAGAGATCTCTCTCTAATGGCATTCTGAACACTAAATCCCAAACCCTCTGCTCCACTTCTAGTGTTTGTGAATATTAATACAGATCTCTCCTGGTTCATTCTATCTATCAGATATTCGATCAACTTGTTCCCTACCTCATCAGGATCATCTCTTATAAAATCCTTTGCAACAGTATCAACTCTGATATCATAGAGTTTTGAATATGAAACATCTGCTATATAGCACTCTCTGTTAGCACCCACCAAGAACCTAGCAACCTCATCCAGAGGAGCTACTGTTGCAGATAACCCTATTCTAGTGAAGTCTCGGTAATAGCTGAGTCTTTCCATTGATATTGCAAGATTTGTCCCTCTCTTGTTATCAGCTAGAGCATGGATCTCATCTACAACAAACCATTCTATATCTTTAAGATTATCTATCATCTGAGAGGAGAGCATCAGTAAAAGAGATTCTGGAGTTGTTATGAGAATGTGTGGTGGGTTCTTTTTCATTCTGGTTTTGTCTCTGCTCTCAGTATCACTTGTCCATACGCCTATTGATATGTTGTGTGGGTAGTAATTGCTCAAACCATCTAGAATAAACTGAAGATTCCTCTCCATGTCATTGTTGAGTGCTCTCAGAGGAGATACATATACAGAGTATACCTTTGTCTTCAGTTTCTTTGATTTTTTGATCTTCACAAGCTCATCTATAATCCCTAGAAATGCAGACAGTGTCTTGCCAGAACCTGTAGGAGAACTAACCAGTACATTCTTCCTATTCGCTATGTATGGAATCGCATATCTCTGAGGAGGTGTGAATGATCTGTAAGTATGTCTAAACCACAACCCGACATCCTCGTCAAGAATATCGTAGATCTCACTATCAGTATAGATCCTGTCGATGTATTTTATCATCACTTCATATAGATGTTAGGTTTTTTATTATTTTTGTTGCCCCATTTAGTATCATGTTTGCTCCTATCGACATTATCAATAATCCAATTATCTTGTTGATGATATTTAGAGTCTCGTTTCCCAAGTATTTCACTATAACAAAACTTGATCTGAGAAAGATATAGGCCAGTATCATCGCTACCAGAAGAGCTATAACTATCTCTACAATACTGAAATCCTGCTTCAGGGTGATTATAGTACTTATCAATCCAGGTCCAGTGAGCATAGGGGTTGCGATCAGTACTGAGGCCCTAGTCTGTGTGGATTTGGTTTTCTCCCTAAATGTTATATTCATCGTATTCTCTAGTCCTAAGAGAAATAGAATAACCCCTCCTGCCACCCTAAATGCATTCAGATCTATGCCTAGGAAATTCAGTAGTGCATCTCCAACAAGCAGAAACATCAATGCCAGTATGAATGCAAGAACCACAGCCTCCAGAGCTATCTCATTCGCCTCTTTGGCAGATTTGTTTTGAGTGGATGCTAGATACAGAGGAATACTTGAGATTGGATTGAGTATAAAGAATATCTTCACAAATACTGTTGCTATGGTGTCCACGTTTGTTATGCTCTATAGATAGGTTTAAAAACGTATTCTATGTATCATACAAGTATGGAAAATATATTGAAAACAGGAACCACTACAATTGGATTCATTATAGAGGAAGGGGTGATTTTAGCAACTGATAAGAGAGCAAGTATGGGATACTATATAGCAAGCAAGAATGTGAATAAGATAGCAAAGATAGACGAGCACATAGGCATGACAATAGCAGGTTCTGTCGGTGATGCACAGTTTCTGATCAGACATTTACAGAATATATCAAGAATGTATAGAGTTGATAATGAGAAACCTATACCTGTAAAATCCCTGGTAAATTACCTATCTAATGTGCTTTTCTACTATAGATATTACTCTCCATTTCTGATACAGTTGATAGTAGGAGGGTATGATACAGAACCAAGACTTTTCAGTGTAGACATGGCTGGTGGGGTAACAGAGGAGAGATATGCTGCTACTGGTAGTGGAACTACATTTGGGATATCTGTATTAGAGAATGAATACAGATATGATATGTCTATCGATGAGGCTGTGGCTCTTGCAGAGAAG
Source organism: Microcaldota archaeon (assembly GCA_025058915.1). GTDB lineage: Archaea > Micrarchaeota > Micrarchaeia > Anstonellales > J096 > JAADEL01. The sequence goes on from JANXEC010000007.1 coordinate 6,992, forward strand.
GCAATTCGTACTGCGATGCAGAGAGACATGGGGAGTGGTGAAGGGGTAAATGTTGCACTCATATCAAAGAACAGAGAATTTAGATGGATCAAAGTATGATCATGGCCTATTTCTAGATCTGTTTATAAAATATACAGAACCTTCCCCTAAAACATTCGGGAGAGTAAAATATGCTCTGAAGAAGATATCTATTGAAGACAGAAGGATTGTAGAACAGAGTGATCCGAGCCCATATACTGAATATCTTCTTAGATTGATTGACTGGAGAAATCACTATTTCCTAGCTGTATTAGTAGAACTTAGGAGAAAAATCAATAGAGACAGTTCGATACATAAGAAACTATATTTATTGCATAGACTAACATTAGGCATAAACAATGGTTACTATATCGATCCAAGCGAACATCACAATGTTATACGAGATGTTATAGAACGTACAGACTTAAGCATACATGCATTCGTAATAGCTAATTTTACATATCCAGAGGTAAAGAAGATATTCAAGATATATTCCGGATTCCGTAAGAACAATATACTAGTTGCAGAAGAAATCCTAGATAAGATCATGATAGAAATTATCAGAACGGCTTCCGAAGATCGTAAGATCTTAGATCTGGAATACATCGATCTCTATAGAAGCATAAAGGCCCTTGGGGAGAGAGCTCTGCTGATCCAGAATCTATATAATGTTACTAGAGAGTTCTTGACAAAAAACATATCAACAACCAAACAAATATAAATCCGACCGGAGTATAAATTGCCATGGATAAGAAGGAATTACTCTTTAGATTCCAGGAAAATTGGAGAGAACATTACGATCTAGAGGTATTTAGAAGATATGGATTCAGAAGACAGAGATGTAAAGGATGTGGAAGATCATTTTGGAGCATACAGGAGAGAGAGGTGTGCGGAGATCCCTCATGTTCGGGGTATTCATTCATTGGTAATCCAGTTGGAAAACCTAGAGGATACGTAGAGACCTGGAAGGCAGTGGAGAAGTACTTTGTGGATACGGGTCATACATCGATAGAACCATTCCCTACAGTAGCCAGATGGAGAGATGATCTATACTTTACAATCGCAAGCATCAATGATTTCCAACCATACGTAGTAAATGGAGAATTAGATCCTATAGCAAATCCATTGATAGTTCCACAACCTTGTATAAGATTCAATGATATAGACAACGTTGGAGTAACAGGCAGACACTATACCAATTTTGTCATGATAGGACAACATGCCTTCAACAGAGACAGATTGTTCTATTGGAAAGATGAGGCACTGGAACACGATATAAACTATATCACTCAAGTGCTGAGAATACCAATAGAGGAAATTGTTTTTCATGAAGATGTGTGGGTCGGAGGAGGGAATTTCGGGCCAAGTATCGAGTATTTTGTTAGAGGTTTGGAACTAGGGAATTGTGTTTTCATGCAGTACGAAGAGTTGCCAGACGGAACATATAGAGAGCTAAGAACAAAAGTCATAGACATGGGTGCTGGTCTAAGTAGATTAGCATGGATCACGAACGGTAATCCAATGAGCTATGAGATAGTGTTCAGAAAAGGATATGAATATCTTGTATCTAGGAATTCTCTAAAGATAGATAGAGATCTATATCTGAGGTATGCTAAGATAGCAGGAGGTTTGAATGTTGATGAAGTATCGTATGATCAGTACAGAGAGTTACTCAGAGATTTCAGTGAGGAGGATCTAAAACAGATAGATATCTTGAAGGCTATCTTTGCAATATTAGACCATACCTCAACTCTCCTATTTACAGTGAGAGATGGAATGTTGCCTTCCAACAGCGGAGGGGGATATAACCTTAGGGTAATAAGCAGGAGAATGTTCGAGATGATCGATAGATATGGAATTGATGTTGATTTCTACAAAATACTGGAACTCCATATGGATGAATGGAGGGGATTGTTCGATAAATACAGAGAAGGGATTGACTCTACTGCAGAGGTGATAGAGAGGGAGAGAAATAAATATAATAACAATAGAAAAAATGTAAGCAAATTATTAGATCGGTACAGAGGAAGAACCATAACCATAGACGAAGCAGTTCTGCTATACGAATCAGAAGGAGTACCTATCGATATGATAGAGAGGGAATTTGGTTTGAAACTAGACTATAATTTCTACAATAGACTGAGGAAAACCGATTCCAAGAAGAAAACCATAGAGAGAACATTAAATTATAACCCTACTGATAAGATGTACTATAGATACCCTCTAGATGCCGAGTTTGAAGCCACAGTTATAGGTGTGGAACCAGATGGTGTTATCTTGGATAGAACCCTCTTCTATCCAGAGGGTGGGGGACAGGTTGGTGATACAGGATATTTGAATGATATCAGAGTGAATGATACAAAGAAGTATGGAAATGTTATAATACATGTTGTTCAGGAACCAAACAGGTTCAGAGTCGGAGAGAGAGTAAGAGGAAAAGTTGATATTGATAGGAGATTGATTGTAACCAAACATCACACTGCAGCACATCTCCTGACACAGGCATCCTATGAGATTCTGGGTGTACATGTCTGGCAAGCAGGTTCATACAAATCAGACACAAAGGCCCACATGGATATATCCCACTACGAGAGAATAGACTTAGATACTCTGATGAAGATAGAGAGAAGAGTAAATGAAGTAATATTTAGAGGATTACCTATACGTGTAGAGGAAATGAACAGAAATGAGGCAGAACAGAGATATGGATTCAGGATCTATCAGGGAGGGGCAGTTCCCGGTAAGATCCTAAGGGTTGTTAGGATAGGTGATTACGATGTACAGGTCTGTGGAGGAACTCATAATATGTTACAATCTACTCAGGAAATAGGGTTCTTCAAAATCATCAAATCAAAATCTGTGTCTGATGGAGTACAGAGAATTGAATTCAAAGTCGAAAGAGTCGCTCTAGAATATTTACAGTCTCTTGAGAGAACTCTCAGAGAAGATGCAGAAAAGATAAATACAGATCTCTGGGATCTAGGGAAAACCGCAATCAAGTTCTTTGAGAGATGGAAACAGGCAAAAAAAAGATAGAAAAGAGGTTGATTAGTAACCGCAGCTAAAGTTCTGACCAGGTATGAGAATACTTAATACGAATGGACCCACTAGATACACCAATGCAGCGAATATTGCAGTCACTAATGCTGCACCTGCAAACTGTCCTACTCTTGCCTTCTGCTCTGATGGTAATACCTGAGATATTGCATACAGGAGAGCTCCAAAGACTAGTGCTATGAAAATAACTAGTGGCAATAGATTACACAATAGATCTCTAACTTGATTAGTAGCATCCACTATTCTTTGTGTATTACCTCCTCCAGCCGCTGCCAACACTAGACCTACTACTAGCAGTCCTAACAAGATGTATCTGCTGTTCATAATTGTAATATAACCGTAAAAGTATTTAAACCTATCGAACTATTCTACTTTATTATGAAAATCATTCCAAAAAGAGGAGGATATAGATTGACAATAAAGAAAGGTAGTAGGGATACATACAGAATAGAAGATTCCAAACAGAAAGTAATTATATTTTACAAAGACAGAAAACCTAAAGGTCTTAGGCTTGCCAAAACAGTATTTAGCATAATGAGAGATATAGATGCTATATATGTACCTAAAACACTTTACTCTAAGCACATACTGTATGGAGTCGCCTTAGCAGATAGAGATTTTAGCATGAAGAGTGAGAAGGAGGAGAGAAAGGAGAAAGAACTATATACAAACATGGATAGAGATGTGGTTGAATTAGATAGGATTATGATTGAATCAGAGATATATGCACGGAGCATTGCAAACACACCATCAAACATTGCAACACCAGAATGGATGTTAGAGAGAGCAAAAGAACTTGCAAATGAATATAGACTAGATCTAGAGATCATCGATAGATCCAAATTATCAGAACTAGGTATGAATATGTTCCTAGCAGTGAATCAAGGCAGTAACAAAGGAGGATATATAGGGATACTTAAGTACATCCCAAAATCACCCAAAGCAAAGGTGGTTCTGGTTGGCAAGGGATTGTGCTTTGATACAGGAGGGCTGTCGATGAAACCTCCTAAGCATATGTACACAATGCACATGGATAAATCAGGTGCAGCTGTAGTATTGGGAGTAATGAAGGGTGTTGCAGAACTTAAACCTAATGTTGAGGTATGGGGTGTTCTGGCACTCACAGAGAACTCTGTTGATGCCAACTCGACACATCCTGGATCCGTAGTCAGGGCCTATAATGGTAAGACAGTTGAAATAGTCCACACAGATGCAGAGGGTAGATTGGTATTAGGAGATACCGTCGCATATCTCTACAAGAACTACAAATTCGATTACCTCATCACAATCGCCACTCTCACTGGTGCAGCAAACATAGCCTTGGGGAGATATGCTACAGCTCTCCTATCAAACAACGATGAATTAGTTAGAAGATTGATCAGAGCTGGAGAAGAAGAGGAGGAGAAACTCTGGAGATTACCCCTGTATCCAGAGTACAATGAATTGATAAAATCATCTATTGCAGACATCAAGAACATAGGGGGTTGGGAGGGAGAGGCAGGAACTATAATAGGGGCAAAGTTCATAGAGAATTTTGTAGACGGGAAGAATTGGGCTCATCTAGATATAGCAGCGAGAATGATTGATCATGAATTTCATAGAGATGTTGCTAGAGCCCCTAACACTAGAACTCTCATAAGATTCCTATTAGATCTTAACAAATCTTCTAAGAAAAAGTAAGAACAACAACAGATAGGTGAATAACAGTACAGTTGATACTATTTTTATGTATTCGATGTATGAGCTGTAGGGATTCCCGGGATCCAGCACATACCATCCTACAGTGACAAGAACGATAAGATATAATGTTTCAGCCAGACCCAGGGGTTTTTTGTAGTCTAGAGCTATGAACAGAGTCCTGATCGAATGGGTGATGTTCAGTAATAAGAATGATACACTCAGTTCTATATATCTATCCAGTAATTCATCCTGTATATCCAGAAAGTATGAGAATATAAAGTATATACCTGTAGCCCCTATCACATAGAGCAGCAGAGGGGTTAGGGTGTGTAATAGTAGAATGTTCGTGGGAATATAATTGTTATCTCTATAGCTCTGAAGCACAAATGGATAGGTAATTCCATGGAATATACCGACCAGATATTTCAGATTCATGGTCAGATAGTTTATGTTTGCAAAAGATACTGCAGAGTATTCTTTGAGATCTTTCATGATTATGTTATCGATGCTGTACTGAATTGTTCCAAAAACATCCCCTATAAAATTCCCTAGATTCTTCCTGTCTAGACTTGGTATTAGGAAGCCTCTGAAGCCGAGATATTTTCGATTTATAATCATAAAGGCCAGCAAAGGCATAGTTGAACCGAGAATCATGAAAGTCTCCAGATGAGTTTCAAATATAACTACTGAGGTCAGAGTGAGATATAGTATGATTGCAAATCTGAGCAATCTAGGTATGATCACAGATACGTGTCTGTGATTGTCTCCTCTAACCAGCAGTAAGGAGTTAGTGTAGTCTATCACATGCCAGATCCAAAAATTCACAAACACACCTATCGATTGAGTTGTGATAATTGATAGAAAAGCAGATACAAACATTCCTAGAAATATGACAGTCAAGATGTATTTAGAAACATCGCTATCAGGTGCCCTACTGAGAACCATCTCTCTAGAGGTCTTAGAGAAATATAACGAAGTGATCAGAGATAGAATGATATAGACAGATAATGTATAATAATACTGTGCCAACTGATCTGCTGGAATGTAGACTATCATCAGAATTGCAGTGAGGAATATAAATACATTCGATGCAAATGCTATGATATTTTTAAGTATCTCTATCATCACTCTCTGATACTGATCTCAAGATTTTTAAAGATACCACAAAATAATATAAACATGAATATTAGTGTAATTCGAAAACCTCAACCTCTGATTAACCCATCAATTAGAAATTCAATAATAACAATATTGATAATACTGATTCCAGTAATGCTGATTTCATTTATCATAAGCTCTGTTTTGGTAATAGATAATAACTTCGCTAATGGGTTTTTGACAATAATGATTTTGTTTGTTATATCATTTCTGATTGAGTTCCTCGTACTGTTGGCCTCGAAGGATATAATAATGATATTATTGGGAGCAGAGAAAGTGTCAGCAGGAGAAATTTTTGAAACTGTAAAAGACATAGCTGCCAAGGCAAAAATACCAACACCTGAAGTATATATAATACCAAATCCAGATCCAAATGCATTTGCCGTTGGAGTTATACAATCCAGATCTGCGATAGGATTGAATTATGGAATTCTACAGTTATTGAACAAAGATGAGTTGAGAGGAGTAATTGCTCATGAGATTGCTCATATCAAGAACAGAGACACTTTGCTCATGACAACTGCATCTTTTCTACTTAACTTTGTAGGGATATTGATAGAGTTCACAGGTAGATTATTATTCTATAGAGACAACAGCAGGAGTGCTCTAATAGGACTAGTATTGATGTTTGTAGGTATAATATTCAGAATCATAGTTGCTCCTCTGATGTTGTTAGCTATATCTAGAACAAGAGAATATATGGCTGATGAGACTGGCGCAAGACTAATAAATGATCCTATATCTCTTGCGAATGCTCTACAGAAGATCGAGGATTACTATATAACAAATATCAAACGAATGAAAGAAGATGTAAAGAGAAAATACCCAAACACTGAATATACGAATCAAGATAATTCAAACAGTTCTGTTAAGAATGCATTAAAGATGATGTACATAGGGAACACGGAGCCTAGAACAAAAACATCATTCCTAAAAGAGTTACTATCAACCCATCCTCCTACTGAGAAGAGAATACAGAGGCTAAAGGAGTTGGCTAGAGAACTAGGTATTTACTAGAGGGGATGTGGGGTAACCTGGTTAGCCTGCGGGCTTTGGGAGCCCGAGATCCCGGTTCAAATCCGGGCATCCCCATTCTTCAAGGATTGTTCTGCTCTTGGACCAGGTATAAAGTCTTGGTATGGTGAATTAACATTCTTGAGTAACACTATCAGAGAGTTAGGATCCTCGTTGTGATATCTATAATCCCTGAGTTTTGCCTCTAGTTTCCTAGCAAACTCTCTCACATGATCATGAGAAGCTACATTCTCATAACTCAACCTCTTACGACTCTGTCCTAGATAGGAGTAGGATTTTATCTCTATGTAATCTGCTACAACATCATTCAGTATCTCTGCAAATTCCTCTATTGACTTATCATCATCATTTATACCCCTCATGAGAGTGATCCTTATCACTCTCCTACAATTCAGATCCTTCAGCATATGGAGAGTCTCCATGAGTCTCTCCCATCCATCTAAGTATACAGATCGAATTATTTTCTTGAACATCGATGGATTGGGAGTGGAGAAACTTATGTACAGCTGAGTTGGCAGAGCATCCATCTCCTTGAGTTTCCAAATCTTCTCTGGTTCCTGCCCATTACTGACTACAAATATACTCCTAGTCTCTGGATGCTCTCTGAGTTTTAGTATGAGTTGGCCTAATTTTGGATATATAGTAGGTTCGCCTGATAGAGAGATGGCCCAATGAGTTGGCCACATCTCATACGCCTCTCTGAACATCCTCCTGTTCACCTTACTGTTTCCCCCAAAACCAACTAATAATTTCTTCCTCTGCTCCACAGTGCCTCTGATAATATCCTCTGGATCATCCACTTCACTATCATCCATTGTTATTCTAGAATACCATTCCATAGGTCTCCAGCAGAATACACATGCCTCATGACACCATGCGGTGGCTGGTGACATCTCGGCACATCTGTGAGTGTCAATACCATAGAACTTCCTCTTGTAGCATGCTGGCCCATTCTTCAGATTCTTCTTAGTCCAACTACATATATGAACAGCTGAATGATTACCCACAATTCCATATATATTTGCCCATTTCTTTCTCTGCTCTTCACTGAATGTAATCTTCCCATTCCTGTATTCATCCTTCAACCTACTATTCAGAGCATCGAGATTCAGATTCACCTTTGCCATTATGAAATATAAATATCTAAAGTTTTAAAAGTAAATATGAATTATAAAATCATGTTCGAGGACTTCAGAGAGTATAGTGTTGCAGAATTCTTCAAGAAGAACAGACATATGTTAGGTTTTTCCGGAAAGATCAAGAGTCTTACTACTGTTGTTCATGAACTGGTGACAAACTCTCTCGATGCATGCGAAGAGGCTGAGATTCTACCTGATATCAAAGTAGAGATATACTTTATAGACAATGAAAAGGCAAAAGTAATAGTCTCTGATAATGGTCCTGGAATACCAAAAGAACTGATAGGAAAAGTATATGGTAAATTATTAGCAGGAACCAAATTCCACAAGTACAAACAACAGAGAGGTCAACAAGGAATAGGTGCAGCAGGTGTTACTATGTATTCAAAGATAACCACCGGTGTGCCTGTACATGTTATATCAATGCACAGAGGGAAGATGGTGATAGCTGATGTGAGTATTGATATAAATAGAAATGAACCTATAGTCGAAAACATGGTAGAGACAGATACAGATGTACATGGTGTGATAGTTGAGGTTGTTGTTGGTGATGTGAAGATCGATAAGGGAGAATATAGTGTGTATGAATACATAAGACAGACCGCAATAGCAAACCCTCACGCATCCATAGAACTTATAGTGAATGGAGAGAGGATCTACTATCCTAGACAGATCGATGTGCCTCCAAAGAGACCAGTTGAGACACTCCCTCATATACTTGGAATCACACCATACGAGTTCTACGAAATGGCCAGAAACAGTACCTCTAGAACTCTTAGATCATTCATTCTGAATTCATTCGATAGAGTCACTAACAACAAATTAGATGAATTAGGTAATGTATTGAAGAGTCTAGACATATCACTAGAGAAATCTCCCAAGGAGGTAACTTGGGAGGAAGTAGAGAAGATAATAAAAGTAGTAAAAACAATCAAATGGTATCCGCCCAGAAAGGATGTATTGATCCCTATAGGAGAGGCAAATCTACAGAGAACCATAGAAGCGGTGTACAGGCCTGAATTGATTGTTACCAGAACAAGAGATCCAAAGATCTACAGAGACGGAATACCTTTCATCGTAGAGGTAGGGATTGCATATGGGGGTAATGTGATAAATAGAATTCATAGATACGCAAACAGAGTTCCATTACTATTTGATTCCTCTGCATGTGCAATACCTAAAGCAATCCAGGAGATCGATTGGAATAGATATGAGATACAGGACATAAACAATTCCCCAATAGCTATAGTAGTACACCTAGCAAGTGTGTTCATTCCATATGTATCTGCAGGTAAGACAGCGATTGCACAGGAAGAAGAGATAGTTCAGGAGATCAAACTAGCACTCATGGATGCAGCCAGAGCTATCAAAGACCATATAAAGGAAAAATACAAGATTCAAGAGATGAACAGGAAGAAACAGGCACTGTTGAGATACGTGGATCAACTGTCTTCTGATATTTCATCTCTATCTGGTGAGGACAGAGAATTGATAAAAAACAAACTCGAAGAGATAATTAGAGAGAAATACTCTATATAGATCTCAAGAACCCTGGTCCACTACCTTTGTCTGAAGATGAATAATCATCTGATTCGTCTCCATATGCAGATCTTATCCTGGAATCTCCTATACTACTCCCTCTCACTCCTGCAACGATAGCAACAATCTCTATCTTTCCTTCGTAGTTAGGTACTATTCTTGCACCCCACTTCACCTGTGCATCAGGATCCATCTTATCTGTTATCATCTCTACAGCCTTGGTAGCCTCTCCAAGTGTTATCTCCTCACCTGCTGTTATATGAACTAGAGCACCCTTTGCTCCCTCAAAGCTAACATCTAACAATCTATTCTTAATAACTTGATCAACTGCAACCTTTACCTTCTCGTTACCTCTACCCTCTCCAACTGCTATGAACCCAAGACCCCCATCTCCCAGTACAGCCCTCACATCAGCAAAATCTATGTTCATCAGAGAAGGTTGTGTAATGGTCCATGCCAGTCCTGTTATGGCTCTTGCAAGTATCTCATCTGCAACCTGGAAAGCATCATTCATCTTGAGGTTAGGGAAGAGCTCTACTAATCTGTTGTTATCTATCACTATCACAGAGTTGCTGTATTTCAGTAGTTCCTGTAATGCCTGATCTGCTTTATTCTTTCTAGCTCTCTCTAAGGAGAAAGGATATGTAACCATAGATATAACTATTGCAGACTGCTCCTTTGCTATCTTTGCCACTATAGGTGCTGCTCCGGATCCAGTACCCCCTCCTAGACCAGCACATATGAACACTAGGTTAGCACCCTCTAGCTCCTTCTGGATCTCTGCTCTATCTAGTTCTGCAGCCTTTGCTCCCACGTCTGGATATCCTCCTGCTCCCATTCCCTTGGTGAGGCTCTTACCTATCAGGATCTTCTTTGCACTGTCATGTATGAGGTCTAGATGCTTCTTATCTGTGTTTATTGCTATCAACTCTGTTCCTTTCACTCCTATCTTTATTAGCCTGTTGATAGTGTTGTTACCTCCTCCCCCCACTCCGACCGTAACTATTCTGATCCTGTCACTACCTATAGCTGATTCGTCTTGCTTCTGTGCTGCTCCACTACCTATTGCAGATCTTATGAGATCT
>JANXEC010000008.1 GCA_025058915.1 Microcaldota archaeon
CATATTCTGACAAAGAGCAAACATGAGCCTATATCAGAAGATCCTAGAGAGAATTCAGAGTGTGATCATAGTGGATGTGGATATGAAGGATGTATGTGAGAGTATAGAGGAGCTTATCAGGGAGAATGGTTATAGATTGGCATTCCCTGTGAATGTTTCTATCAATGAGGTTGCTGCCCATTCTACTGCATCTCCAAAGGAGACTAGAACAATCACAGACAAGGATCTAGTTAAGATAGATTTTGGATACATATCTGAAAACGGAATTATTGACTCTGCAGTTAGTGTGAATCTGGATGGTAGACACAAGGAATTGATAGATGCTGTTGAGAGTGCTGTAAACAGGGCAATACATGCAATGAAGCCTGGTGTTAGGATAGATGACATTTCAGGAATCATACAAGATACAATAATATCAAAAGGGTTTAAGCCTATCACAAACCTGACAGGTCATAGGATATCAGATAATCTAGTACATGATGAACCTTCAATTCCTCCTGTTAGGAGTGGGGAGGATTATGTTCTCAGAGAGGGGGATAGGTTTGCTGTGGAGGTTTTTGCAACATATCCAGATGGGAAGGGGGAGGTTGTTGAGAGTAACAGAATTGAGATATTCTCGATAATCGATCTGAATAAATCTCGAGTACCCCGAAGATCTCTTCGAGTATATGAATATATACTCATGAACTATGGGTTCTTGCCATTTGCTAGAAGATGGATATCGAAGGAATTCGGTGAGAGTGTGACCAGATCAGCTCTAGGAGATTTGATGTTCAACCAGATGATCGAGGCATATCCAGAACTCGTTGAGGGAAATGGTAGACCAGTTGCACAATACGAGAGAACTGTGATAGTAGAGAGAGAAGGGGCAAGAGTACTGGAATGATGCCGGTGGAGGGATTTGAACCCTCGGCCTCCAGGTGGCACCGGATATTGATTCCTTATGAGTCTGGCGCTCTACCTCCTGAGCTACACCGGCTCATTTATGATCTCTAACTAAGATTTTTAAAAAGTTATCCATGTTATCAAAAGTATGCTTGATAGGATTTTTAGATTTGATGATATGAAGATTCAGCTCCTATGGATTGGAATATTCCTAATACTCTATTTGGTAACTAAGAACATTCTGTTTGGTATAGGTATATTCATAGTTCTCATCTATGGGTTCTATGTTGATCTAAAGAGATCTAGTCAGGAGAAAGGGGTTCAGAAGACTCTGATTGAGATGTTTATTACTGTAGGGCTGGTTGTGTTTGCAACACAGGTTATAGGTGTAGTCATAGGTACATCCACAAGCCCTGAACCAGTATTGATATTCCCTCAGAACACTTTCAGACCTATTCTCTCTGTAATACCGAGCTGTTCGATGGAACCTAACTATAGACAGGGGGATGTTCTTGTGATAGGTGATTCGAACAACATCAGAACAATTACACTATATGGAGAGTTCAGTACAAATCCTATCCTCATATATCGCAACTATACCTACAGATTAGGAAAGAGTATATGGATATACTGTCAAAACTTCAGAGATGCAGGGTTATGTAGGGAGTTCCGCAGAGAGCCTAGTGAATTTGTAGAGATATACGGAGACCTGAGAATTTTCTATGATAGATGTTACAGAGACAATGGTACTTCTAGGGTAGAAGAGATATGTGCTATGGGTTTTGCTGTAGGTGATAAGAAATATGTTGTTGATCCGGACAACGGAGATGCAATAGTATATTCACCAAACAGAGGAGATAGTTTCTACCCATATGGTTTTATAATCCATAGAGCGCAATTCAGAATGTGTAACAATGATAATTGTGTATATTTCACCAAAGGAGATAACAATAACATTTTCGATTTTCAATTCGAGAACGCTCCGTTCAATAGTTCCAGAATCATAGGCAAACCAGTTCTGAGAATTCCATATCTAGGTTATGTTAGGATCTTCCTAGGAGGAACTCCAATAGATACTAAAGAATGCATGTTTGTACTTAAGTATCAATAGATAGGAATGCTCTGGGATCTCTGAACCCTAGTGTCATGATCCTGTGATTTTTATTTATTTTATCTATCAGATTCTGATCTCTGATTATTACATCTTTTATTTCAGGAACAACATCCTCCAATCTATTGATCAAAATTGCCCTGTAGAGAGATCTATCTGTCATAACTCCAGGTATACCTACCAACCTTACGTTCATAGATAGGAGATCTCTCAGAGACAGTATCTCCCTGTGTATCTCTACTTGTACATGCATTATGTAGGTCAATTTATCATAAACATCGAGGTTCTTGGTCTTGCCCCTATCAATATCCAGGTCTCTGATATGTAGAAGTGTGTATTCAGACGAGAGTTCCTTAGCTGTTTCAGTAGGATTGCCAAGAAATCTCATATCGATTGAGTAGAATTGTTTGTCTTTCAGTATTACATACTTCCCTAACTTCATATATAGCCTCTCAGTGAGGATCTCTGCTGTTTCCTGTTCTCTATGGCGTGTATGAAATGAGATCTGTTCACGGTATTACTCTTCTCTCTGAGTGCAGATAGGGCTGCTTCCCTGGCCACATCTGCTATGTCAGCACCGGTATATCCATCTGTGATGTCTGCAAGCTCCTCTATGTTAACATCCTGTCCTAGTGGCATCTTGGAGGTGTGAATTCTGAATATCTCTGACCTCTCCTCTCTGTTAGGAGCACCTATCTCTATCTTCTTATCAAACCTCCCTGGTCTCAATAGAGCTGGATCTATAATGTCAATTCTGTTTGTAGCTCCTATCACAAGTATCTTCCTATTGTTTTTTATACCATCCATCTCAGTTAACAACGCATTCACTACTTTCTGCTCAACTCTGTTACTCTCGTCTCCACTCCTCACTGATGCAATCGCATCTATCTCATCGATGAATATAATACATGGAGCTGTCTGTCTTGCTTTCTTGAATATTTCCCTTATGTTCTTCTCACTCTCACCGACCCATTTACTGAATACCTCAGGTCCATTGATTGCTATGAAATTCGCACTTGCTGCTGTTGCTGCAGCCTTGGCCAATAGTGTCTTTCCAGTTCCAGGAGGTCCATAGAGAAGAACTCCCTTCACAGGAAGGATCCCATACCTCTCCATGATCTCTGGATGGTTCAGACTGTACTCTATGATCTCCTTCAGTTCCTCTTTGACTTTCTTCAGACCACCTATCTGCTCCCATCTCACATTAGGTTTCTGTACATATATCTCTCTGAGAGCTGAAGGTTGTATCTGATTCATAGCAGTGTAGAAATCCTCCTCTGTAACAACTATCTTGTTGATCAGACTCTGATCTAGTTTGTTCTGTTCGAGCATCTTCTTGAAACTCTCATCTCTCAAGTATCTTCTCAGTGCAGCTAGGGCCGCCTCCTTTGCCAGAGCTGATAGATCTGCACCAGTATATCCATGAGTTATATCTGCTATTTTCTCCAGATCAACATTCTGCAGAGGCATGTTTCTCGTATGGATTTTTAGTATCTCAACCCTACCGTTCCTGTCAGGAGGGTTTATCTCTATCTCTCTGTCAAATCTACCAGGTCTTCTGAGAGCTTCATCTATCTCCTCTGGTCTATTAGTAGCAGCAATCACTATAACCTCTCCCCTCCTCTCCAATCCATCCATTAATGTAAGTAATTGTGCTACAAGTCTCTTCTCTACCTCTCCAGAGACTTCTGCTCTCTTAGGGGCAATGGCATCTATCTCATCGATGAATATTATCGAAGGAGCAGTTTTCTTTGCCCTCTCAAAGATCTTCCTCAGTCTCTCCTCGGACTCACCTACGAATTTACTGACTATCTCCGGACCAGCTATGTGATAAAAATTTGCATTTGTCTCGTTTGCAACTGCCTGTGCAAGTAATGTCTTTCCAGTTCCAGGAGGTCCATAGAGAAGAACTCCCTTAGGAGGAGTTATGCCTAGTCTCTGGAACAGTTCAGGATATTTTATTGGCAATTCTACAGTCTCTCTGATCTTCTGTATCACATCATCCAACCCTCCTATGTCATCGTATGTGACTCTTGGTATACCCTGGAGCTCTTTGGATGTGGTTATCTCTATGACAGTATTCTCTTTGATAAGACCGGCTCTGTCTGGAGCAGTTCTGATCACTCTGAACGGAGTTGGTTCATAGAGAGGTAGTATATACACATTATCCACAGACACAGGTTTATCTACATAGTATTCAAGTATAAGTCTCTTCAGTTCATTTTCATAGTTATGAATATCATGTTCTGTCATTATAGATACAGTTACCTTGGTGAGTGGGTTCAGAGTGACTGGTTCCAGCTCTACCACATCTCCCTGACTGACATTCAGATTCTTTCTGAACAATCCATCCAGACCAACCTGATCTGGTTCAAGCTTACCTGTTGGCCAGGCTAGTCCATAGATCTGTTGATTACCCTTGGATAGTTTCAGCACATCTCCTGGTTTAATATCCAATCCCTCCATAGTTCTCCTATTCATCCCTACTATCATCTTACCATTGTAGGATTTATCTAACATCACAACTTTGAGCTCTATTTTCACCATACTGAATCACCTCATATTTATAAACCAGGGTGATTTTTTTAAAAATTTACTGTAAAATACACTCTCCTATTATTCTTACCCTTGTTCTCCATCTTCACAAGTTCTATCTTGCCTATCTCTCTTAGCTCTCTTACATGTGTACCTCCATCTGCCTGAACATCCACTCCCTCTATCTCAACAATTCTCACCCTGCTCAGTCTCTCCAAGAAGTCTCTGTTGTATAGCTTCACCAGTTCTGGTCTGGAGAGAGCATCCTCTCTTGATATGTAATATACTTTCACGAGTCTATTCTCTTGGATTATCCTGTTTGCTTCCTGAATAGCATTCTCCAGAAGATCTCTGTCAAAACTCTCGATATTAAAATCAAACCTAGAGACATCTACATCGAGTTGATTCCCTGTGATTTTGGCACCGTATTTTGAATACATAACTCCTCCTGCCAACACATGAGCAGCAGTATGCATCCTCATCAACCTATATCTTCTATCCCAATCTATCTTCAGATGTACATGTGTTCTACTGATCTTTCCGTCTATCACATGTATCACTTCATCACCTTCCTTGTAGACATCTATCACTCTTGCATCATCTATATAACCTGTATCATTGGGCTGACCTCCTCCTCTAGGATAGAAAATGGTTCTGTTCAGTACTATTCGATTATCCTGTACTTTCACAACCTCTGCATCTATCTCTCTGATGTAACTATCATCTAAGTATATCAATTCTGTCATGTTTAAATTAGATCAAAACCTTTTTAATCTATGCAGAAGAAAACCTGCCCAATAGAACCAGAGACATTCATTATTCTATATATGCAATATCTATCTACAGGATAACTCGATATTTTTATCTTTCTGCCTAGATATGTCATCTCTCCCAGATCCACATTATAACCATTCTGATCTATGTATCTATCACTTGCCTCTAGGAGCAAAATCTTCTGCCTGAGGAATTCATGTCTCCTGGTCTCAAAAT
The DNA here is from genome assembly GCA_025058915.1 of Microcaldota archaeon. Taxonomy (GTDB): domain Archaea; phylum Micrarchaeota; class Micrarchaeia; order Anstonellales; family J096; genus JAADEL01. The sequence goes on from JANXEC010000008.1 coordinate 5,522, forward strand.
CGATGTATGAAAAATAGTACTGAAATACTATGTATAGAATATCTATGATTATTATCGATATGATCAGTGTTTCAACAACTCTCATCGAACTCCAGCACAGATATATCTGATCTCATGTATATCCTCATCAATCTATCTGCCTGTTCCATATACACTTCATCAAACACTCTCTCCATGCATGCACTGTAGTAGTATCTGAACTCAATTGCATCTAAATTCACAGAGATATCCACAAACCTGATCTGTATGATGATCGCAACTACTAGAAGTAAAATCAAATACTCTAAAATCTCATACACCAGCATATCTAGCTCTAGATCTTATGTCTTGGATTCTGTTCTTCACAGCATCCGTTATTCCATATGATTCCAGAACCACATCTTCATAGTCCAATGCTTGCGATATTGCCACTAGTATATCGTTTGCTATATCCTCTATCTTTCTACTGCGAAAACTCAACCCAAAATCTATCAAATACAGCTCATCACCATTATAGAGTATGTTATAGATTGAGAGATCGTAGTGAATTATGCCTAGTTCATGTAGATCTCTTAGAGACTTACCTATGAATCTCGCCATTTCCCTATCTAGTTGTGGATTAGTTCCCTCTATGTATTCCATCTCAAACGAGTATTCATGTCTCTGGAACACACGAGGTACTCTGAGCTTACCATATAGATCTCTCAAGATATTATATTCTGTTGTGGTTCTTGTCTTTCTGAGCCTGCTGTCAAGAGACTCTTCCATGTACATCCTTCTGACTCTGTCCTTTACAACCAATCCCCTCTCTCTATCTAAATATATATAACTCTCACTACCTCGTGCTAATAATTCCATGTATTTTCTTCCTCAACTCATCCAATCTATAGAAATCCACGATGATCTGGAAGGCCTCCCTATCATCCCTATCCATTTCTATATCCTTCCCAAGAACATAGATTGTTATCATGCTAGCTATTGTCTCAGATAGATTCGAGCTAGGATGGCCTATCTCTGTTCTGAAATGTCTATACTCCGCAAATCTCTCAGGATCTCTAAAGAGTCTGACTGCTGCCTCTAGTACCTCACGGTTATGAATTGTTGAATATACATGTGCAAACTCATGCACAAGCTCCATGATCCTATCTCTGTTTCCAACAACCATTAGGTAGGGATTGAGTATAGTACTAGGTATTGGTGATTCTATCAGGTGCAGTCTGAAAAAGATCTTTCTGGAATGTATTTTTGACAGAAGTTCTAGATGTTCATCTAGAACCCTGAGTAATTCCCTCTCCTTGATATTCAGTTGCTTTTCGGAGAACACTGTAAATGATCCATACTCCTGAGTATACACCTTCCCTTTCAGAGACTTGGACTTTCTGTAGTTGTTCTTCACAATAAAATATGGAGTGTTAGGACTTAGGTTCGGTAGAAAAACTTTACCGGAAAATCCAAACCTGTCGGTCTCTATGATGAGAGGATTCTGCACATAGAGAGCCCATCCCTCTTCCTCCTTTCTGAAGATCATACTAGCACCACTGGTCATAACGCCTAGCATCTTGCTCCTGTTTGTATCTGAAGGATATTTATATTCAACCGTGATTCCCAAAGGAGTCTCCCTCTTGACTCTGATCTCATCTATCTTAGGTATGGTAGCCAGGGACACAGTAAGTACTGCTGCCACAACTGAACCAGCAGCGAGTAAACTATAATCTTTCATATCACATATATAGCAAATCGATTTTAAATATATTTCTCAGAACATCAAATCATGATCTTTGTAACATCAAACATACATAAGTTTAATGAAGTTAAACACATAATACCTAGTATGAAGATGCACAAGATGGATTTCATCGAACCACAGGATAATATAGAGATAGTTGCAATGTCCAAGGCAATACAGGCATACTCAAAGCTGAAACAACCTCTGGTGGTAGAGGATACAGGTTTGTTCTTGAATGCACTATCTGGATTTCCAGGAGAGTACAGTGTGTGGCTACACAAGAGGATAGGATGTAGAGGAATAATCGATCTTCTGAAGGATAGATCTGATAGGTCTGGTGAGATGGTTACAGTAGTTGCATACATAGATAGAGATGGTATAAGATTGTTCAGAGGTATACTGAAAGTTATGATTGCAGATTCGGAAAGAGGGGAGGGATTTGGTTTTGATCCAATTCTGATCCCTGAGGGAAAAGATTTCACTCTTGCAGAAAATCCAGAATATAAACTAGAGAATTCACACAGAGCCTTGGCATTCAAGCAACTCAGAGATTATCTACATAAACACAAAAAGATTGATCAGAGATGAAGATACAGGACAAGTCTCCTCTATCCCTGCAGTACATACCTAACACATTACCATTCAGACAACAGGAGATAGAGACTATCAAGAACTATCTCCTATCCCTCGATAGAGGGGAGAACATACCAAATATCATAATCTATGGGCCTACTGGGTCTGGAAAGACTTCAGTGGTTAAGTACATTACAAAACACATAGACCTGAAGAATACAGATATAGTATATATGAATGCACGGTTCTACAATTCTTTTTACAGAGTTATATCCAAATTAGTTGATGAGGAGGAGAGGATAGGATTTCCCATATCTCTACTTCTAGCAAAACTGAAGGACAGGAAGAGAAACCTAGTCGCCATAATAGATGAGGCGGATTTCGTGAGAGATATTGATGATCTGCTCTACACACTCTCCCGAAGCAATGAGGAGTCAGAGGCTAAGATACATTTCATACTCATAACCAATTCTATACAGCTCAAATCCAGACTAGATGCTAGAACCTTATCATCTCTGAATGAGATAGAGATGTTCTTCAGTCCCTATACAGCTCAGCAACTCCTGGCTATATTAAGGGATAGAGTTGATATTACCATACCAGGCCAATACAGAGAGGAGAGTATTGCCAAGATAGCTGCTGTAGCAGCATCTGAAAGTGGAGATGCAAGATATGCGATCAAAGTGTTGGCAAGGGCTATTGAGATAGCAGAGAGAGAGCAGGCAGAGATGTTGTTGTTGGATCATGTGGACAGAGCATTTGAGGTCATAGAACTAGATATAATCTCAGAGACACTGAAATCTCTCCCAATTAATCTACAGATAGTCATGTATACTATTGCCAAGATGTACTCTAACAGACAGAAGGATTTGTTCCAATCTGAAGATCTAATAATCTCAATATCAGAAGCATATACAAACTATTCCAAGATCTCTGAAACTGTGTTTAGAAGGAAACCAAAGGGATTGAAGTGGTTTAGGCACTATCTGAACGAACTGGAGAATCTTGGATTGGTCTCTAGTGTGGCTATGAAGAGTAAGAATAGGGAGATACTATCTTACGTAAGACTTGGTGTGAATCATAAAGATATTTTAAAGTATTTTGAGAAATACTATGGGATAAAATGAAATGGATCATTCTGTTACTACTGTTCCTATCTGGTTGTATTCAGCCATATCAATTCACTGCGGATTGTTCACAATACAGAGACATATCGATTGCTATGAATTGTTACAGGGAGAGAGCATATTACTATGCTGCTATAGGTGATGTTACTGGAGCAGTGTCTCAGTGCGATCAGCTGAACAACTATCTACTTAAGATACAGAACATCCATGTTTCCTTCTTGGCATTCGACAAGACAATGGCAGATGTAGCCAGAGTCACATTTGTGATAGATAATTATAACAACTGCATTCTGAACGTTGCTAGACTGACTCGTGATGAGACTCTGTGTAGTAAGATGAAAACACCTGGAGATATAGTTAGTGTTGTACCGGCTCTCAAAGAGATGATAGATTTACTCATACCTGCAACCATATCTTCAGAACAGATGTGTAGGATTGAGGTAAGAAGTGTTGCAATAAGAGATAGAGCATTAAGACCATTCACAGATTATATAAGATGATACTGCATATCGAAGATAGATATGATAGAGACAACCTATATGTATTCTACAGGGACAGATATGAAGTTGTACCCAAATCTCTCTATACTTACTCTTTTAGTCTGGGAGGAGATATAAGAAGATTCGATCAGGGAATGAGAGAGGTGTTTCTTAGCAAAAATCCATCTGGATCCATAGAGAGAACTCTCAAACCAAAGATCAGATACATAAATGATAACAAACTGTATCCTGAATACAAAATAGGGGATCTATCGGTATTGACATTCGATATAGAGGTATATAATGAGGATGGTTTTCCAGATTCTTCGAAGGATAGGATCCTCAGTATTGCATATAGATTTCAAAACGTAGAGGATGTAATATATAGTGAAGATGAGGGCGATACTATTAGAGAGTTCTTCAACGTGATCAGAGGATACAATCCGGATCTTCTCTCTGGTTATAATATAGATAGATTCGATCTGCCATACCTTATCAAGAGAGCAAAAACACTAAATATTGATGTGGATATTGGTAGGTATGGATTGGAGGTAAAGAATAACATAATACCTGGTAGGATTGTTATTGATGTTTACAGAATGATGATACTGCTGAATAGGTTTGGGATTATTGATTTAGATGAATTCTCTCTGAGTTATGTTTATAGTAAGATATTCGGAGAGAGGAAAATGGAAGTAGACAAAGATACTATCTGGTATCTCTGGCATCATAACAGAGACAAACTACTAGAGTATAACCTAGATGATGTAAGAGCATCTGAAAGGATACTCAAGAAGTATTTGCCTCTGTTTATCGAGCTATCAAACATATCCAGAATGTATCTCCAGGATCTGATCAGAAGTTTTTCCAGCGGAATGGTAGAGAACCTAATACTGACTGAGGCATATGGTAAATACATTATACCTGATACATACGGGGAGCATGAGGAGGAGACTTATGAAGGGGGATATGTTAAATCTCCCAAACCAGGTCTCTACTCTAACATAGCGGTTCTGGATTTTGCTAGTATGTATCCTTCGATCATCATTTCTAACAACATAGATTACTATACATACATAAACAACAGAGATTTTCTGAAGGAACCTATGGGATTAATACCTACCATACTCAAGAGACTTGTAGATGAGAGAAACATCCTGAAGAGAATGCTGAAGGAGAGATATGATGATACTATAGAGACTAAGTCTCAGGCACTCAAGATTCTGGCAAATTCATTCTATGGATACATGGCATATAGAAGATCTAGATTCTATCTCAAGGAGGCTGCAGAGAAGGTAGCAGAGATAGGTAGAAAGACAATAACTAGAGTAATAGACATGGCTGAGAGGGAAGGTTTCAGAGTCATATATGCAGATACAGATTCTATATTCATAATATATAACACAGAGGATGCTGTTAGAGAATTTGTGGATAGACTGAATTCATCACTCTCAGGATACATGAAAATAGAGCTAGAGGGTTTGTACACTAGAGGATTGTTTGTCCATAGGAAGGATGAGAGTGAAGGTGCAAAGAAGAAGTATGCATTACTCAGGAGCGATGGTAAGATGAAGATCAGAGGATTTGAGCTTGTGAGGAGAGATTGGTGTCAGCTTGCCAGAGATATACAACAGGAGGTTCTGGATATAGTGTTGAGAGAGGGAAATGTAGAGAGAGCAGTGGCAAGAGTGAGAGATGTAATAAAGGATCTAAGGGAGAGAAAGGTGAATCCTGAGAGATTGGTGATATATACTAGACTATCTAAGAGACCTGAGGATTATGATAGAGACATGCCAGAGGTGGTTGCTGCAAGGAAGATGGGTTTAAACTCAGCTAACATCATGAACAGAGTAATAAAATACATCATAGTCTCAGGGCAGGGGAGCATCTCAAGCAGAGCAGAACCATATGAGCAGTTCGTCAGAAAACCCTATCTGAAATATGATGTAGACTATTATATAGATCATCAGATCTTACCTGCAGTGCTAAGGGTGCTATCTGCGTTCGACTATAACGAATCCTCATTCAGAACAAACCTTAAGCAGAACACCTTGATATGAGGTTCTACACATCTAAGAGAGAAGTAAGGTTTAGTCTAGATACAGACACTTTCTATGTATACGAGATTGATAGAGATGGGGTGGTGGTTGATAGTCTCTACCAATCCAGACGAACAGGAGAACATTTTGTTTATGTATTGATCAAGAGGAACTGGGCTACTGATGTAGCCATCAGTAGGATCGCAGAGATGAACAATCTCCGTTACAGAGACATAGGTTTTGCAGGGATGAAGGACAAGAGAGCAACAACCTATCAACTCATATCATCAAAGTCAAAACTAACCTCCACACCTAAAGACATAGAGCTCATACCCGTGGGTTCAGGGGAGAGGCTGAGGATGGGGGATCTGTCTGGGAATATGTTCAGAGTGATAGCTGGTCAGGATCTAGAGAGTATTCGGAAGGGAATTGATGATACAGGGGGTAGGTTTCTGAATTACTTTGGGAGCCAAAGGTTTGGTAAAGGTGGGGTGAATGTATTGGTAGGATTGGAGCTCCTAAGAGGCAGACTCTCAGATGCATTGGACATATATCTATACTATAAGAGAGAGAACAGTGATCTTAGGGAAACAGGACAGTTCCCAAGATATCTGAAACATGAGAGAATGATACTGGACATGAGGAAAAAATATGATGACAGGCGAGTTTGGGCTAGAATACCGAGAAATATATCTCTGATGTTCATTCACTCTGTCCAGTCCTATATATTCAACATGGAATTGGATATGAGGTTTGATAACTCTGATATCATAGATACTACGAATCTAGTTGGATGGAGCACAGAGTTAAATCCATATCAGAGAGAGATACTTGATATGTTGAACATACAGAAGGAGATGTTCAGGATGGAGATATTACCATCACTGAATGCGAAAGGAGGGACTAGGAAAATATTAGCACATGCAGAGAGGATCCGATACGATCACAGCAGCATAGAATTCTCTCTGGATTCAGGGAGCTATGCGACTGTCTTCTTAGATCAGATGGTCGGATATAGCTATTTAAATCAATCCGAAGATATAAAATTCAATGGATGATAGTAAATATGTGGAGATGTTGAATAGTCTGTATGTTAGACTAGGGGAGAAAAAGGGTACAGGGAATAGGTTTGAGATTCCTAGGGCAGAGATAATGTATCAGGGATCAACAACAGTGTGGAAGAATTTCTCTAGATTTGCAGAGCTGTTCAGAAGGGACAAGGAGTTTATGATAAAATTCTTCAAGAGAGAGCTAGGAGCTCCATTGGATGACAGAGGGGAATTCGTTGTGATTCACAGGAGAGTGGCTCAAAACATTCTAGACGTGAAGGTAAACTCCTTCTTTGAATTGTATGTTAGATGCAAGGAATGCAAAGGACCAGATACTCATATAGTAGAGAAAGATAGTGTAAAGATACTTGTATGTGAGATATGTGGAGCATCTAGGGTGATAAAGTGAAAGAGGAATTCGATGCAAAACGCATCAAAATGCCTGAGGGTAATGAGATGTTTGCAGTGGTTATATCAGAAGTAGGAGGAGCTAGAATGTTATGTTACTGTATAGATGGCAAGGAGAGGATATGTAGGGTTCCAGGTAGGATGAAGAGCAAGTTCTGGATCAAAGAGGGTGATCTTGTATTGGTAAAGCCTTGGGATGTACAGGGAGATGAGAGAGGAGATATAGTCTGGCAGTACAGAGCTATAGAGGTACAGTATCTGAAAGATCGAGGACTGTTGAACGGTCTACCTATATGAAACTATACGACACATACGATAAAACTCTCAGAGAATTCTCCCCTCTATCCCCTCCAAGAGTCATAATGTATGTGTGTGGATTGACTCCATATGATGATGCTCATCTGGGACATGCAAGAACATATGTTGCATTTGATGTTCTGAAGAGATATCTCATATACAGAGGCTACAGGGTATTCCATATCCAGAACATCACAGACATAGATGATAAGTTGATTGCTAGAGGTGAAGAGTTGAAGAGAGATCCTCTGGAGATAGCAGAGTATTATCACAGCAGAGCCTTGGAGTCTTTCATGGAATTAAACATCATACCAGCAGATGTATATCCTAAAGTCTCAGATCACATACATGAGATAGAGAGAATTGTGAAATCCCTGTTAGATACTGGCTATGCATACAGAACCTCCACAGGGATATATTTTGATATTTCCAAGTTCTCCAGATATGGCAAACTCTCAAATCAATCTCTGGATCAGATCAACAGGCATAGAATAGAACCAGATCCTACCAAGAGAAATCCTTCGGATTTCGCCCTCTGGAAATACACTCAGGATTATACTTGGGATTCTCATTTAGGAAAGGGAAGACCAGGTTGGCATATAGAGTGCAGTGCAATGGCTCTGAAGTATTCTCAAGGGAATATCATAGATATCCATGGAGGAGCTAGAGATCTGATCTTTCCACATCATGAGAATGAGATAGCTCAGAGCGAGTGCTATACCAATAGGAAGTTCGTGAATTTCTGGATCCACACAGGATTTCTGACTGTGAACGGAGAGAAAATGAGCAAGAGTCTAAAGAATTTCATTACCATCAGGGATCTCCTGAGTAGAGAGGATGCAATGGTTTTGAGAATGCTATTAGTATCATCGAAATACTCAAGTCCTCTTGATTATTCAGATACTCTTCTAGCTCAAGCAAGAGAGAATTATATGAAGCTAAAGGAATTCTATTCAAGAGTATCGAATGCCAAAGGTCCTATAAGTGATCAGGAGAACCTGAGAATTATAGACACTGAAACAACTAGATTCTTCGAGGAGATGGATAATGATCTTAACACTCCTGGAGCTCTATCAGCTCTATTCAATATTATTTCTCATTTCAATACTCATGAGATAGATCTGAAGAGCGCTATGATCCTGAAGAAATTCCTAAATGATGTGTCTTTCATTCTTGGAATCAAGATAGAGTCTGATCTGAGAGGCAAGATGGATATGCTACTGAGAGGATTAGGAGACTATAGGAAGGAGCTAAGGTCTGAGAAGAAATACAAGGAGTCTGATAGACTGAGAGAGATAATAGAGAGAGCTGGTGTCAAGGTATACGATAGGGATAGGGATAGCGAATACATATACTAACAGGTCCTCTTTGACACAACCATCAGCTCTAGTCTCTTGTTTATAGAGTAGAGCAAGATTATGATTGAGAGGGGCATAGCTAGTGACAGGAATGGAACTAGGATTGAAGATAGTATGCCTAGGCTTGCAATGATAGGTAATGTACATCCTATACAAGATATCCCTGAGGCTAGGGCTGTTGCTAGGGGTAGGCTGAATCTAGATGGTTTTGTGTTTGAAACACATGTCTCTAGGATGATGTAGAGAGCCATGAGAATAGGTATTATGAATTGCATCAGTGCTCTAGTAGTATCATAAGTGGTTACATAGATATAGAGCTCCAGTCTGCTTTGGAATGGGAGGTTCATGTTGTGTGTGGATAGGTAGGCTGAAATCAGATGATACAGAGCTGATATTAGAACTATTAATATCAGTCTAGTAGGTTTTGAGATGATTGAATATATTATTGTAGCTTGATTCATATATAGTTATTTCAATACATCAAAATTTAAAATATTACTCTTCAGTGTTTTTGCTGAATTTTTTACTTTATCATTATCCAGAACCCTTCAAGTCTTATCTGATCTATTGGTAAGTCTGTGATTATTCTTCCATTCTCATCAGTGACATATGTTCTATCGAGTATCCTTACCCTTACTCCTCTAACTGGATTGTTCAGAATATTTCTTATTTCTATTATATTACTCTGTCCATTTCTTATGATTGTTACTCTGACTGTTCGGAATAGGAATAAGATGGATCCTGCTAATAGTATTAGACCAGTACTTACTTGTGGAGAATTCACAACAGCCACTATACTTCCTACTGTTCTATAAACACTCTCTTGATCAAAATATCTTTGATTTGAATTAGAATTTTCTGTGCCCTGAGATGCTTGATTGTTCTGAGTTGTTTCAGGAATACTACCTTGTATTCCATCAGCATCTGACTCTGATTCAGGTTGTTGAGATTGCCTTGGAT
>JANXEC010000009.1:0-8761 GCA_025058915.1 Microcaldota archaeon
TGAACTTCCTCTTACCTCTAGTCTGAAACAGAAATCCATAGGAATTTCTGATATGCTTCACTCTAAATGCACTCACTGAATAGTATGAGTTCTCAACGAGTGTGTTTGATCTTATGAAGCTGAAATCAAACTCTGTTCCCAGGTATGGAATTCTCTCTGGTATATAGATGTTTGGTATACGGATGTTATATACTCTATATGTCTCTATCAATCCATACAGACCCAAGAAATGATCTATATGGACATGGCTTATGAATATATTTTTGATCTTTGCCAAACCCAAACCATGTCTGAGTATCTCCCTCTGAGTACCCTCCCCTACATCAAACAGAGAGACCTCACCAGATCTGAGATCCTTTATGGCTATACTAGGGAAAGATCTAGATACAGAGGGTATTCCTGAGGAAGTACCTAAGAATATTATTTCAATCATCAAGAGACACTACTTTGATATTCTTCTTACCAAAGTTCTGGAGCTTGGTCTGTAGAGAGTACTTAGCATTTGGATTGGTGTATCCAAGATATTTCACTGATTCTGATGAGGCGATCATCTGTAGAGCTTTGTCAGGGATCATGATACCATCAATGTATATAGCCATTAGATTCTGTATATTATCCTTGAGTTCTGGAATCAAATTCAATGCTTCAACAACTCGAGTTGTTCTGTCATTAAATAACATAAGTACTTGCTTCTTCCCAATAATCTGCTTCAAGTATTCCAAGTGGTTGGGTGTATCATCTTGTGTTTTGGTGTTAGAGTCTTTAGGGGGTGTCTGTGTGTCTGAGCTATCTCTCTGCTGTTCCTCATCCTCCTCCTGATTCTCTTTACTGAGTGTATTTATGATCCTCTCCAATTCTTCGGCTAGGTTCTTGCTCTCTGGATCAATCTGTCTCTTTCTTTTGAGAGCACTGTATATCTCTTTCTTTGTAAGCTCCTCAACCTCTTTCCCGTCAGGTGCTCTAGCAACATAATCTATCTTCACCCCTGCTTCGATCAGGTTTCTTGCTACTCTCTTAGCACCACTATCCCCATCTAGGAAAAGTATTACACTTCTCTTCTCTGCGATCTCCTTGATCTTGCTAGGTATAGATTCGCTCACCCCACCTACAGATACGACGTTCTTTATTCCATATGATATAAGATTCTCCACATCGGCCCTTCCCTCTACAAATATGATTTCATCAAACATATCATATTCTCTGTGTGCAACTATCTTGTCGTTGTTAGACACTAGTTGAATTATGTTTTTATCGGAGAAGAATCGTTTGAGTTCGTTCTCTATTTCCTTAGGATCTATCTCTTCCTCATCCAAGAATTTCTGGAGTAGTTCTTTTGCTCTGTTCCTTATCTTGGCTCTCTTCTCGGTTCTCATGTCTAGTATCTTATCGACCTGGAATACAGCTGGATATGGACCTACTTTGTCAATAGTCTCCAGAGCAGCACCTATCATCACTGTCTTCTCTATCTCTAGACTAGATGGAAGTCTCAATATTGCTGTTGTAGATTTGGTATTCTGAGAATAACTCAATTCTCCTTCAGGTTCTAGTCTGCCTATCTTCCCACTGTCCTGTAGTGCTCTTAGATCCATATCTCTCCCTAGTAAACCCTCTGTCTGTCCAAATACAGCTCCTATTATGTCTTCCTTTCCCACTTTACCCTTTACCTCTACTATTACCCTTATGAGGTATTTTAGATTATCCATATAGGTTTTTCCCATATCTTTCACCTCGAGTAAATATCAGGCCGAGCAGTGTTGACCAGAATTATCACCCTAATCTAATTGGCCATCCCTGCTCGGCATCTATTGATTAGATGAAATAATCTTAAATATATCATCCTTCTCCACTACTCCTAGGAGTTTTCCACTATCTCTATCGATTATCACGATCCTATGGATTGGATGTTGGTTGAAGGCTCTCACTGCATCATCAACACTCATCTCTGGAAACAACACTATAAGAGGAGAACTCATTATCTCACTGATCTTTGTGTAGTGATCTTTCCTCTCAGCAACAGCTCTATAAACTATATCTGTTCTTGTCACTATACCTTGTGCCTTGCCATTATCTATTACTATCACATAATTCTGTCCTCTATCTCTCATGAGCTTTGCAGCCTCATATATAGGCGTTTCAGGTTGAACATACAGCACATTCCTCTTGAGTATCCTTTTGAGATTCATAAGTTATTAAACTTCCTAGTCTTTAAATAGATTACCTATAACTACAGGATATGTTATACCAAACTCCTCGAGTACTCCCCATCTGATAGCCCCTACATAGAACCTGTAATCCCCAATCTTACCATGGAAAGCAGTTGATTTTATGTACATGTTATGTTCATAATCTCGTGTTATATCTAAATCAGATCTGAGTTCTTCTGCGATTGCTACTATAACAGATAGATAATCCTCTACTTTTATCTCTCTGTTCATGATCAGGAATCCTAATTGATCATACTCTCTATCTCTCTTAGGATCATATACTCTTCCATGTTCATATATTCTGTATGGAAGAGGGGAGGTTCTGTTCCTATGAGCCATCTTGAGGAGAGAGTATTCGAGTGAAGGTCTGATTGCATCGTATTCCTCTGACACAGAGTTCTGGAGTCTCTCCAATTCATAGTACTTGCTTGCCTCTCTGTAGCTAACTAGGAAAGATGTGTATACTTCACTAAATCCTAATCTCTGCATTATCTCTCTGAATACATCCTCTTGTATATCTATGGATTGATAGATCTCTGGAAATGAGGTTGGTAAATTGTTGTAGCCGTAATTTATGGCTACTTCCTCAGCCACATCGGTCCAGTCCATGAAATCCACTCTGTATGGAGGAATAAGGGCATGTTCATCTCTGTAGAGTATTCCTGATCTCAACAGTAGCTTTGGGATATCTAGTCTGATCCCTAACATTCTGTTTATTTTGCTCTCTGGAGCTCTGACCATCTTAGGGTTCATATCTACTGTACTTTCCACCCTCTTAGCTCCATAATCTATGAAATATGATATCATCAATCTCATGGTTTCTTTCACGTAGTGTTGGTTTGTGCCTGTTACATCAATAAATATAGAAGTTGTAGTATCCCTCAGTCTTGTCCTATTACTGTTTATGATAGGCGGGAACGATATAACACCATCTCTATCATATATAATTGGATATTTGTCTCTCACTAAATGTCTGTACTCTTTTCCCTTATCGGTATGATCTAGTATCTCATGGATGGTCATAGGTTGATTATGGCCTAATGGGATAAATGTCTCTGTATCAACCTCTTTGTATGTTATAGGAGGAGTTACCTCTGACATGTCATGTAGTCCTATTGCAACTCTCTTCCTCTTCCTGCCAAACGTTTCATGTAATTTCTCCTGGAATTCGATTAGATCCTGAATATCAGGCGATTTGGTTAATTCCACATAACCAAACTCTATGTAAGGCCTGTCTTTGACTTTATGGATTCTAACATCGATACTCAGTCTACTCACAGAGTACTCCAAATATCTAGGGTTCCTGTATAGATCTAGAGTTCTCATTATACCGATCTTGCTCAACATGTCTGGTCGATTAGGTGTAACCTCTACATAATTGTCTTCAGTTGGGAAACCTAATTGATTGAGTAATTCTCTATCCTCAGGGCTCAATCCTTCCACTCTTACGTTTGCCATGTATGTTTGCTATGAATAAATTTAAAAAGACTTATCCTGATCTTAATATAGGTGATTATATGAGAATAACCACTGCGAGGAATCTTCCTGGTAAGAAAGTAATTTCAACTGATGGAGAGGAAGTAGGGAACCTCTTGGATATAGAGTTTGATACAAAGACAGGAAAGTTACTATATGTAATAATCGATCCAAACGAGAACTTCGCCTACAGAAATGAGAAACTGAAGACAGATGATGGCAAAATAAAAATACCATTTGATGCAGTGATGGCAGCAAAGGATTATGTTATTGTTGATAAGAAATTCCTAGTCACTACAGGTCAGAAGTAGTTTGACGATCCTAGGGATAGATGAGGCCGGTAGAGGAGCTCTGATAGGACCTTTGGTTGTTGGTTTTGTAGCTCTAGAGGCTCCTCTATCTTTCTCGGTACGAGATTCAAAAGAACTCTCGAGGTCACAGAGAGACAGACTGTTTGAACTTATAGAGAAGGAGGCATCTCTAGTTGATCATATTAGAATAGAGCCACATGAGATAGATGCAGAGAACATAAATAGGCTGGAGTTCAGGAAGATACGTGATTGGCTAGAGGGCAAAGAGTTTGATGGCATCTACATCGATGCTTTCATGGATAGAAATGTGCTAAGGAGTTTGGGGAGATATGTGATTGCTGATTATCATGCAGATCGTAAATATCCTGTAGTTAGTGCTGCTAGCATAGTTGCAAAGGTTTATAGAGATAGATACATAGATGATCTTCATAAAGAGTACGGGGATTTTGGTAGTGGATATCCTTCAGATCCAAAAACTATAGAATTTATAAAAACTGATCAGAACCTCCAGAGAATCTCAATCCATCTCAGGAAAAAATGGAGAACTGTAAGGAACATCCAGCAACTCACTTTAGATAATCTTTAAAACATATCTATGTAATTATATACATGAACGGGAACACTTTACATCGAAATGAGTTTGTTGAGAGATATAAGGAGTATCTGAAGAGTAAATACGATGAAACATGTGATAGATTTCGAAAGCTGGTAGACAAGGGATTGATCAAAATCGAGAGATCTGATCTTGACATAGAAGAATTCTTTAGAAAGGAAGTAGAGAACACTCTGAAAAGATACAATGTGCCCAAAGAGAGCCAAGTGACTCAAAAGCTAGCTAGATTTGCCAACTGGAACAAGATGAAGGAGGGGGGCAGTAATAAGGAGATAACTGATCAGGAGCTACAGAGTAGTAAAGGAATAATTCTATTCTATTACTCAAAGCCTGTTGCACCTCATGTGGTTGTAGATCTAAATATGTTAGGAGATCCTAAAGGAAATCCTAATCCTATAATATCATTAGGTGATTACTTACATTATAAAAAAATCGCACTGCTAGCTGAGTTAGCAGGTAAGAATGTAATAATAGCCGATGAGAGTAGATACATATTGCAAGAATGGAATACGGAGTTACCGAGATATCCTATTCTTTCATCACCAGTTGATAATAAACTGGTGAGAGAACTGAAGAGGAGATATGGAATTCCTCATGGAGATAATATACAGGTTATGTACTGTGATCAAGCAGGAGTGGAATGGTTATCGAAAAGAATAGACATAATCCCTATTATTCATGATTATTCTTTCACTCAAGAAAAACTAGATATTGTTAGTATCGTTAGAAGTAGAGTGGAGAGATGGATCGATGATCCTAATATTGCTGAGTTGATGGTAAAATACTTGGTATTATCGCAGGAGCTCGTACTAGGAAAATATAGGAGAATACCTGAAGGTTATATTCATATATCTATCACAGGTAAGAAATCTGGTAGATATGAACTTAAAACAACTACCGATATTAATCCAAACTATGGGGTGGCATTCGTAAAAAATTATCCCGACAATCCAATTATATCTATATTACCTTTGCCTTCACTTCTGGGTCATGTACAATCAACAGGTATGAAGATCAAATTGATCATTTATAATCTTGAAGATGGAGGTCAGAAGATCAATCTATATCTATTCGCTCCAGAGCAGTTCATGCCAGAGTCTATAGAATCCCTGACAAAATACATATTTGAGAAGAGTGTAGATCCATCTAGAAGTAATACATCACAGCATCATCTACCTTGACTCTGTATTCTACTCTCCTGAAATATAGTTCGTCTATCATATAGGAATCTCTCAGTATCCTTGCGTTGAAAATCGAATGGGCCGCGGGTATGTTGAACACTGTTGGGTTTATGCTTATAATGCCTGATTTTCTGCTCACTGTAGCCCTGACCCATCCATATTTAGTCTGTATCTTGCCCCAGTAATCCACAGCATTCCTTGCCTCTATGAAAGACATGTAGTTTTGATATATTCTATCTACTCTGCTCAGCGTTGACTCTGAATTGTAGAATCTGAGTGCATGATCTAGACTTTTGAAACTCACTGAGTCTCTGAGTACTCTGTACACTTCATCATCTCTATTGACCTGTATCTTGTCTTTCATCTCATGAAACTTCCCTTCGAATCCTGGCACCTCATCGTTCAGATCTTGCATAGACACGAATTCTAGGTTTCTGAACATACCAAAATCCTCTTTCAGTATCTCTAGAAGCTCCATAGATCTATGATAGGTTTGATAGGATAGATTCAGCACTTCTCTGTCGAAGAACTCGTTTTCTACTATTATCACAAACTTGTTTCCATCTCTAGCTGATCTGGATAGAGATTCTAGAAATGTTATCATAGAGACATCTGGATACATGCATTCTGCCTTAAGGAAATTCTTTATCTTTGAAATGTAGAAGAAGAATGCTATGTATCTGTTTCTCAAGCTAGAAGGATATTCTATCTCAACGTCCCTGGTCAATCTCTCTACAAAATTCTGAAGATCGTAGAGGTTTATCCTAACATCCTTTATTCTCCTATACCTCTTCAGAAGCATAGTTCTCTGGTGGTTCTTGATCCTTGTTAGTTGGGTCTGAAATGGCACGTAGGGAGTTATTTTCCTATCCATACCTAAATTCATCAAGAAATGTTTTTAAAGTCATCTTTTGGATTGTAACTAGATGATACTCGATCTCAATAGATACATAGAGATGCTTAAGATATCACCCAAATCTATATCTCCAGAGAGTCTGAAGAGCATGCCTGATGGGAGGTATAGATGCTATACCTCGTTGGTAGTTAGAGAGATCAAGAAACAACAGAATACTATGGTTATATACACAGATAGTTTCATATGTAGAATACAGGATTTTAGTCTGCCTATATTTGAAGGAGATGTGATTATGATAAGAAATTTCAACAAGTCTGGTAACGTTCTGAGTGTTGATGGAGAGATTATGATAAATCGAAAACCGATCAAAGTGAAAATAACTAGAGGCAAGATCCCTCTAATTAAAGGTTTGTTGACATCATCAGATAATCATATGATACTGAAGATCAACTCTCGAGAATTTGGAGTATTGGCTCATAATGGATGGAGAGAGGTGCTAATCAGACATCTGAATAGAGAGATTGTAATCAGAAATGCAATCTTCGACGGAAAACAATTCATACTAGATTCTGATACAGAGGTGTATGTAGAGAGATGAAGAAGTTCAGAGACATGTCGATACAGGAAAGAAGAGAATACTTAGAGAGAATCACTGGTATAGAGTTTGGTGATCTGGAGACAGATCTCGAGAGACTAAACAGTGTGATTGAGAATGTAGTTGGAAGAATTACCTTACCTGTAGGAGTTGTGTTTGGGAACATAAATGGTAGGGATAGAATTATATTCTTGAGTCTAGAGGAACCTTCTGTTGTGGCTGCAGCCAACAAGGCCTTTAAATTGTCTGATGGTTTTGTAGGGAGTTACTCTGGATCCGTGATGATAGGCAATATATACATCAGAGGGAATGCTCGAGAGATCTTAGATAGACTGAATCATATCAGGGATGATCTAGAGAGGGAATCTAGAGACAGGTTGAGGAAATTAGAGAAGTATGGAGGAGGATTTCAAGGAATAGATATTCATACTATCTCAAACACTAGAGGAGAATTTGTTAGATTGGATTTTAGAATAAATGTAGGCGACGCCATGGGAGCTAATATCATAAACTCATTCCTTGAAGACATATCTGAATATATAAAATCCAAAGTAGATGGTAAGGTCTTGCTGAGAATCCTGAGCAATCTGTCAATACATCGTAGAGTTACAGTTACAGCCAAGTGGAGTGAGAGACTCAGAGAGGAAGTAGAATCAAGAGGCATGAATTATACAGAGGTGCTAGATGATTTCTTGGATGTGATATCTATAGCTCATTCTGATATCTACAGGAAAACAACCTACAACAAAGGGATCATGAATGGAATCTCATCTGCTGCCCTTGCATATGGACAGGACTGGAGAGCTATAGAGGCAAGTATTCATACTTACTCAAACTACTTTCAGATTCCTCTGACTACTTTCTGGAGAGAGGGTAATATATTGTATGGAAAGATAGATGTTCCCATGGCAGTAGGTACTGTGGGTGGGAGTGTAAAATCTCTATCTCATCCAAAAGTACTTATGGATATATCTGGTGTGAAGGATTCAGGGGATTTAGGAATAATCATGGCATCAGTTGGATTAGCTAATAACTTTGGGGCAAATTTTCATCTATCTACAGAGGGTATACAGAGAGGACACATGAAACTACATGCTAGGAACATAGCCATATCTGTCGGTGCTCAGGGAGAAGAGATAGATAGGATCGTAGAGGAGATGATCAGAGCAAACAGGTTCTCGTATGAATTTGCCAGGGAGTTGTTAGGTAAGATAAGATGATAGAGTCTGTGGTTGCTTTGGCTCTATCATTTGTGGTTACATATGTATTTCTGAATTGGGCGATACCTAGGTTGAGGAGAGAGGGGATTGTAGGTAGGGATGTGAACAAACCTGATAGGTTGGAGGTAGCTGAGATGGGTGGATTAGGGGTGTTGGTTGGTGTAATAGTTTCCCTGTCTGTGATCTCAGCTCTTCAGAGTCTATCTAATGGATTTGATATTAGAATAATAGTATTTGTTTACTCTATACTACTGGTTGGATTGATAGGTGTGATAGATGATATATTAGATATTCCGAAATGGTTG
>JANXEC010000009.1:8771-15308 GCA_025058915.1 Microcaldota archaeon
AAGTTCGTATTGCCTATATTTGGAGCCATACCTTTGATAATATACAGTTCGATGATAGATACTTCGATCAGATTACCTATAATAGGAGAGATTGAACTGGGATTGGTATATGTGCTCGTAATCTTACCTCTGATGTATACTGGTGCAGCCAATCTGACAAACATACTTGCTGGATTTAATGGATTAGAATATGGACTGGGTCTAGTGAATTTTGTATTTCTAACTGCTATAGGTTATCTGTATGAAAAGACATTGATATTTACTACCTCTTTAGTGATGTTAGGAAGTAGTATCGCATTCTTGATGTTCAACAGATATCCAGCGAAAGTATTTCCTGGAGATACGGGGACCCTCATAATAGGAGGGGCTATAGTTACATCATTGGTTCTAGATAACTTTGAATCCTTAGTGATTCCTCTGTTTGCCCTGTATGGATTAGATGGAATTATCAAGATATTGAACGGACTACCCTCTAAGGGTTGGTGGGGTACATACAGGGATGGGAAGTTATATGTTGATGGGAATCCCATCAGTCTACCTCAATACATAATCAAACTGAGAGGAGGAGTCACTGAACCTGAATTGGTGATGACTCTTATAATCTTACAGATAGCTATATTGTTGTTGTACTCTCTGATATTCCTGGGTGGTTTAGGTGGATTTTATCTATGAATACTTCATAGGTCCTATAGAGAGGAGAGAGTCCTATAACATAGTGAATACTACAGTCTATGCAATACTAGGAGTTATATTCTTCTATCTCATATATCTCTTCTTTAAATCCAGAGACATCAAGTTCATGGATCTGAGAATGTTGAATGCAGTAATCCCATATGCCGCTACTGGAGGGGTGATAAGAGCATTGGTAGATCTAACAGAGTCTGGGCAGAGAGAGGGTATATACTCTCTGTATGTTTACTCCTTATGGAACGTAACTCCTGGGATATATTTTGTTATGGCAGGTATATTTGTGTTTTTCTACTATCTAGAGCATAGATACAATATAACTAAATTCACTCAGATACTAGGTTATGCGATACTGATATTCCATTTCTTCCTGATTCTTCCTCATATAAATAGATTGGAAGGGATTGTACCATTGATCATGGCCTATATACCTGCGATTATATTATCCTCATCTCCATACCAATTCTATGCATACTTTGGTCAGGGTCTGGATGGGGCATCAACATTCTTTGCAGTAGAAGTGATAGGTGGATATAAGGAGAAACACATACTTGCAGGACTGATAGGGGAGAACACATCATATTTTGTGTTCTACTTACTGAAACTCCTATTGGTATATATAATAGATAGAAAATACAAACTTCTCAATCTCAGTGAAGATGATCAGAAGGTTTTGCTTGGATTGGCTGCAGTGTTAGGGGTAGGAATAGGGGTTAGGAATACGTTGAGGATCATAATGGGTGTTTAATCGTAGAGTTTCCTTATGTCATCGATGTTCTCGAATAGCATTATAGTTCTCTCTAGGCTAAGACCAAATGCTGCAACAGGATACACAGCTCCTAACATTTTAGATACCTGCTCTCTGAATATCCCTGCTCCTCCCACCTCTATCCAGCTACTTCTATTAGGGAAATACGCCTCTATTTCAAGACTGGGTTCTGTGTAGGGGAAATAGCTAGGTCTGAATCTAATCCTGTTCAATCCAAGTCTTGAGTAGAATTCTCTCAAGAATCCCATGAGAGTACCGAAATTCACTGTTCTGTGTGCTATTATACCTTCTATCTGATGGAACTCTGCGAGATGCTTGTAATCCACAGCCTCGTTTCTGAACACTTTGCCTACAGAGAAATACTTCCCCTCTCTGTTTGAGTATAAGGTGAGAGCAGACAGAGCTGTTGTATGGGTTCTCAACACCAATTTTTTAGCCTCTCTCTCCTCCCATTCATATTTCCAATATCTCTCATGAATTCTCCTAACATTTTCTGTGTCTACATCTAAGTACCTATCTCTGTTAAGGTAGAATGTATCAGCTAGTTCTCTGGATGGATGGTCTTGAGGTTGGAACAACATATCAAAATTCCAGAGTGAGAGTTGTATGTAATCACCTTTCATCTCTCTGAAACCAAATTCATAGAATATCTTAGATATCTTTCTCTTCCAGACTGTGATTATGTGGGGTTTTGCTCTCCTGTAGGATGGAATGTTGTTTGGTTGTATGTATGGTATGTCTATGTTACCAGATCTCACAGAGTCTATGTTGATTACATATTCTGTATCTTTCCATCTATCCAGAGCCTCTCTACCCATATGTGTTATTCTATAGTAATACGTCTTCTCCTCGTATTTATCTATATAACCTCTATCTCTTAGATATCTCTCCATATCAACTTCCTTTCTCCTGAATGTTCTCCCATCTATCATCCCTAGATCCTTCAGGATGCCTATCATGTAAGTAGGTATTTCCTGAATACTCGTTCCATCCTTCAGCATTCTGAATTTATCTAGAATATCTCTTGCTCTATCATTCAGTCTCTCGACAACTCTGGATTCTACCTTCATCTCTACCATACCCTTAGTGCTCAGAAAGTAACCTGTTCTCCTTACAAAATCTAGATTGCTGTGTATTGAACTATCTTGATGCCACTCTCCATCTCTCAACCTATCCAAGAAATCTCTCTCTGCCTTGTTTATCATGAGTTGTTCACCCTAGCAGTCATGATAAGGAATACCAAAGTTATGAATAAGTAGAGTAGTGGAATAGGTTTCTGTAATGTTTTAAGTATTAGATCATATATTCGATTCATCCCCTCTATGATGAGATGATCATAAGATGTTGTTCTCTTTAGAACTATTGTTGGGTTGTTTAGGATTGTGTTTGTCCATACATATTCTCTTCCATCTCTAATCGATGGATTTGGAGTTATTCTTATAACCGAGAAAGAATCATCAAACCTGAATTTCAGTTCTTCTATCTCACTTAGCATTATATAACCTGCTCCTGATCTTATGAATGTGAGATAGTTTGGATCAAACACTACTATATCATATCTTGGGGTTCTGTTGATAATTCTGAACAACCCTAGATTGTCAATGATGTTTTTGATATTATATTTCATACTGATATTAGCTAGGCCAGATCTGTAGTTCTTGAGATATAGTTGTGAGAATTCTAGTCTTGTATTGTATCTGATTAATCCTTCCCCAGCAACATGATATGCAAATCTCGTATCGTTTATGAAATTCTGCCAGTCTGATAGGGTTGTATTTGGATTGCTATACAGGATCGTGTAATTATCCATGTCATACACCTCGACAAGATACTCTTCAACTACCTCTGCACTTAGATCATGGTTCAGGGTGATCAGAATAGATATGGATTTAATATCAACCTTACCATATATCAAGATCATGAGTGTCAATAACCATATCATTGTATTCTTATGAGATAGTATGTTTTAAAAAGATATACAATTATAATACAGCATGGATAGAGTTAGAAAGGAGAGAGAGTTGGTTGTTGTTGCTGAGAATAAGGTTGGAGTTCTACATGAGATCTCCATGAGACTCTCTAAGGCAGGTATAAATATAGATTCTATTTTTGCATATGTTACTGATTGGGAGGCTGTGTTTAGATTGATTACGAGCGATCAGGAGACTGCTAGAAAAGAGATAATGAAAATACCATATGTGAAGGAAATAGATACAGAGGATGTTGTGGTTGTTAGGCTTGAGGATAAACCTGGTAGCCTTGCCAATCTCATGGAGAAACTAAGGAGATTGAATGTTGATATAAACATAACATATATAATGTACAGAGATGGCAAATATACAGATGTAGCTCTGAGGCCTAGTGAGATAACAGTTGAGGCTCTGCTGAACCTACTCAAAACCAATTTCAAGTAGGTGAGGATATGAATCTTAACGAATTCAAGAATAGAATCCTATCTACTCTTCAGAAAGGTGGTGCATCAAAGAAGGATATATCAATAATCAACAGCATTTTGAGTCAGAGGATTAAGCAGATAGAGATCTCTAGTGTAGCTCTCATATCTGCATTCATATTATCATCGAAAAATCCTCAAACCAAAGCCCTGGATAGAGACATGCTGAACAAGAACTTAGACAGAGTTGAGAAGATATTTACAAAAGCAATATCTAACATAGAGAGCAATCAACCTCCTTTCTCAATCGAAGAGAGAAAAGAACTGGTTGAGATATTTAATGCAATAGGTTTGGATGGGGAGAAGACTGCAGATAGATTTATATCAAACTTCGATCAACTCCTAGGAGAGAGAATACTTGCAAACACGATGGAACTGAAGATGAGACTAAACTCCACTCAGAAGGCACAAACCACCCAACAGGAGAAGAGGGAGAACAGAGAGGAGAATGTCCTCAAAAGATAGGAGGTTAACTCCAGAGATAGCCTACATCCTAGGTTGGTGGCACCTCCTTAGACATAGCAAAGGTGGATTAGGTATTAGAGGCAAGAGATCCAAGGATTTCATAGATTGGTATAGAAAGTATCTGAGTGACGAGGGAAATGTCAAGAAGATAGGGCGATGGAATGAGTATATAATTGTTGATAGTGTGAAGGGAAGGGGGATTCTGATCAGGACAGAGAGAGAAAGACGGAAAAAATTCAGGTTTGTAAACGAGTATTCTGCAGCATATTTTGCAGCTCTCTACGAGGCATCTAGAGAGTTTGCTAGGTTGCTGAGACTGAGATTGAGAAGTAATGAATTCATAGGCGATATAGAGGATCTGATGCTGATAAATTCACTAGGGTTCTATGCAGACAGAGTCAGAGAACTGGGGGATTGGATTGTGATAAAGGTTCACAACTATGATGTATTCTCTAGGTTTATATCCTCATACCTCTCTTATCTTCCTAAGGATGAGAATTGACTTATATTCCTGATATAGTTCCTGTGGTATTATACCTTTCCAGTTGTCGATGTTGTTGACTTCAGTGTAGAGATAAGTATCTGGAAATATATTCACATCTATCTCTCCCCCATTCACTGCTATTGCTACTTCGTCGTTCTTCTTGGCATTAGATAGTGCCTCTCTATTCCTCTGTATGCCGATTATTTCTCCTATGTAGTTTCCCTGACGATCTATTAGCTTGGTGTTTGTTCTGATCTCTCCTTCGATGATTCTAACTCCAAATATGGCTGGTTTACTTTTCCTAAATATATAATCTCTCATCACGTATATCTTTGCAGGATATACATCTCTTCTCATAAGATTCTCTATTATTTCCTGCTCTTTCTCTCTGACTCTCTCCCTGTAGGCCTCGATGATTCTGTATATTACATCTCCTAACACTACCTTCACACCATGGGAATTCGCATACTCCAACTCATCTCTGCCTATATTCACATTAAACCCTAAGATAAAACCATAACTAGGATCGATGCTATTCATTGCAATTGCCTGTTCTATGTCATCTTTGTTTATATTCCCTATTCCAATTCTCCTAATTACTATTCCTTCCTTCTCTGCTAGTCTCCTGAATGCATCTGCACTACCAACAGAATCGGTCTTCACGACAACACCCTTATCTCCTATTCTGAAGATGTTGTTTATGTTCTTTGTGTCTATCTGATTCCTACTACTTATTGGAAATCCTATCATCAGATCTTCAACAGTGTTTGTAAGTATTCTAACACCTGCTGCAGCAGCAATATTTTGTATTGATCGGTATCTCTCCTTAGGATCATTTGATGATATGTTGGGTACAAACAATCCACGTACTTTTATAGATCTGAGATTTCCAGACATATCAATCGAGTATATATTGTCCCCTCTCCTCAACTGACCTCTATATATGATTACATCAACATAATTACCTCCTACCTCTCTCTTAATGTCTATTATCGTTCCCTCTACAGGTTCATCAGGTGAAACAACAAGGGAAGATCTGAGGAAACGTTGAGATAGTCCGCATATCAAACCTATAAGTTCAGAGAATCCTTCACCTGTAACTGATGACACAGGGATTATTGCAGCGGTTCTGGTAAAATCTCTGATGTTGTAGAAGAGATCGCTGTTAATACCATTCTCACCTAGTTCTGCAATTCTTCTCCATACCAAACTCTCAAACTCCTCTCTTGCCACTGAACTCTGCATAGAGATATTTTCTTGTATATCTTCACTCATCTTTCTCCATCCGGAGACTGTATCTACTTTAGTAAGTGCAATCACAAAGGGTGTTTTGTAGTTTCTGAGTATGTTTATACTCTCAACAGTCTGAGGCTGAACACCCTGTTTTATATCTATAACTAATATTGCTAGATCTGCTATACTACCACCCTGCTCTCTTAGGAGAGTGAATGCCTCATGTCCAGGAGTATCAATGAACAACAATCCAGGGATCTGCACATCAAATTTCCATCTCTTCAGAAAACTACCTGATATCGATATAATACTTTCTTTGCTCAGATAGCTTGCTCCTATCATCTGAGTGATCCCACCTGCTTCCCTCTTGGCTATATTTGATCTTCTAATTCTATCTAGCAAACTGGTCTTGCCATGATCAACATGACCGAGAACAGATATGATGGG